>JBAVQS010000349.1:0-3703 GCA_049694275.1 Anaerolineae bacterium
CGGTCGGCTCACTGCGTGAGGATTACGCGCCGCTCGACATCGTCATCCCGGACCAGCTCATCGATCGTACCCGCATGCGTCCCAATACCTTTTTCGGCGATGGGCTCGTGGGTCATATCAGCTTTGCCGATCCATTTTGCCCGGAATTGAGTGGTGTGCTTTATGCTTCGGCGCAGCAGAGCGGCGCAATCGTTCACAATGGCGGAACGTTCGTCGTCATGGAAGGCCCGGCCTTTTCGACCAAGGCTGAGTCGCGCATTTATCGGCAATGGGGCGCGGATATTATTGGGATGACTGCTCTACCCGAAGCCAAGCTCGCGCGTGAGGCTGAGATCTGCTATGCGGCCATTGCCATGGTTACCGATTACGATGTCTGGTATGAATCGCACGGCTCGGTCACGGTCGATATGGTGGTGCAAAACCTTTTACGGAATGCCGAAACGGGCAAAACGATCTTGCGGACTGCAATTCCCAAGATCCCGGCGGAGCGGACTACCTGTCCTTGCCATTCGGCTCTCAAGGATGCGCTCATCACCAATCCCGCGTTCATCCCCCCTGCAACCCGGCAAACACTGGATCTGCTCATCGGCAAATACATGCCGAAATAGACAGGTTCTACCTTCCGGTGGGGCGGGTTTCACACCTGCCCCACCGGTCTCGACCGGGATGAGATAATCATCTGCATTCCGTGCCGTGGCCCGGCCGGTTCGCATAGCGTTTTTCTCTTTTGGTTGAAAAGATGTTTTTCTTGTAGATAGTCTTTGTTGCTATGCGAAGTTCCTATTAACGCACCGATTCCGGATTCCGCCGCTGACCACCGACCACTGATCACTATCCATTTCGATATTCCGCCTGCTGCTGCGTCAACTTTTCCAGCCGGGCCTGAACCACCTCAACCCCAATCCCCTGCCCCGCCGGCACGCGCATCATGCCCGCGGCGTCAATCTCAAACTCGGGCGCGACCAGATCCTCTCGGTAATAGCGCCGACTGGCGGAAATATCCCCTGGGAGCGTAAAGTTTGGCAGCGCCGCCAGAGCCACATTCCCCGCACGCCCAATCCCGCTCTCTAGCATCCCCCCGCACCAGACCGGCGCTCCCAGTCGGGCGCACAGGTCATGAATCTTGATCGACTCGGTAAATCCCCCCACGCGCCCCGGCTTGATATTGATAATCCGGCACGACCCCAGTTCAAGCGCCGCCTCCGCATCCTCGACCGTATGAATGCTTTCGTCCAGACACAACGGCGTCTTGACCTCGCGCTGGAGCTTGCTGTGCTGATAAATATCGTCGTTGGACAGCGGCTGCTCGATCAAAAGTAGACCATACTCGTCCATCGCTTTGAAAACCGGCGCATCCGCCAGGTGAAAAGCCGAGTTGGCATCGACCTGTAGACGGATGTGCGGGAACTCCGCTCTTAGTGCGCGCACGAGCTCGACATCGCGGCCGGGCTTGATCTTGATCTTGATCCGCGTATATCCCTCTTGCAGGTACTGCCCTACCCGCTTGACCAATCCCGCCGTGGTCGGTTGCAGCCCAACGCTCACGCCAACCGGAATTCGGTCGCGCTCGGCGCCGAAAAGTTGCGCCAGGCTCTTGCCCTGTGACTTGCCGTACCAATCCCAGAGCGCCGCTTCCAATCCGGCCTTGGCCATTTTGTGCCCGCGCACGCGATGAACATGCGTGGGAAAATCCTGTGGGCGCTCGAGGTGCGCCGTCCAGAGCAGCGGGATGAGAAAATCGCGCAGGACGTGCCAGGCCGTTTGATTCGTCTCGTAGGAATACCACGGCCCGCTCGCCGCAACACACTCGCCCCAACCGGTCAGACCACCGCCGTCGACGCGCACAATGATGTGGTCCTCCACCTCTTCCACGCCGAATGAGGTCTCGAACGGCGCCACCAGCGGCATCTGGATCAAGCGCAGTTCGACGCGTTCTATTTGAATCATGTTTTACCTGCCTATATGAAACGAGTGATTCCTCACATCTCGATTTGTCATTCCGAATGAAGTGAGGAATCTCGCTAGCTCAAACAGAGTCTGACACTTGTGAGAAATCATCGCGCATGAAAGGTTTGACGTGAACAGCCAAGTCGTGTAGAATTTTGGGCGCGCGCCCCTGTAGCTCAAGTGGACAGAGCAACGGACTTCTAATCCGTAGGCTGTGGGTCCGAGTCCCACCGGGGGCGCTTTATACGATGTTAGAGTGACAGACCTTGTCCTGTTACTGCCGGATTATACAGGAGATTTCGTGACTCATCCAGATGCAACAGGACGGGTGCAACCGTGATCCTCCCCAAAGACCGCGACCCCCGCTTTATCACCATCCGCCGCGGGGGAATGCTCACGGACTCCGACCATCGGCTCCTGGCTTTGTGGGCGGCCGCGTGCGCAGAGCACGTTCTGCACCTCTTCGAGTCGGTGCAGCCCTCGGACCCGCGGCCCCGCCAGGCGATCGAGCAGACTCGGGCATGGGCGCGCGGCGAGATCAAGATGTCTCAGTCCCGCGATTCGGCTGGCCATGCCCAAGCTGCGGCAAGAGAGCTGAGCGGAGCCGCTCGGCACGCCGCATTTGCTGCCGGCCAGGCCGCAGCGGTGGCGCATGTCGCCGCACACGAGCTCGGTGCTGCGGCCTACGCGATCAAGGCCGCGCGTGCAACCGCCCCCGGATGCGAGGGTGAGAGCGCAGGGCGACTCGAGTGCCGGTGGCAGCGCGACCAGCTCCCCGATGCGATTCGCGAACTCGTCCTGGAGGATCAGCGGTTGCGAAACGAGATCTGCTGGTCGGTGTTCGACTGCTGACGGGCGTGACGGCTTGTCTGCACTGCCCAACAAGCGCTTCGACCCGACGCCGCGAGCGCGTTACGCTGTCGCCGGAAGCGATTGAGCGCGGGTCAAGCGCGAACTAGCATAACGCCCTAATCGTATATAGGTGAACCTTGTCCGTATGATTACTCATAGTGTCAGAGTAACAACGTAAAGTACTGTAAGTCAAATACCTTGTACGCTCTGCAAAGACCATCACAGGGAAGTATTTTACGAGGCATAAGCAGAACAGTATTGGAAAAGATTTTCCCTCTAAAAAGTTCCGTCAGAGTCTTCTCATGCCAGCTTTGTTATGGTATGCCTCATGCCCTTTTGTTCTCTGTAAGAACTTCTGGTATAGTTACCATATGAAGCAATCACTTGTGCATATAGCATTGCTCGTTCGAGATTACGACGAAGCCATTGAATTTTATACCAAAAAGCTGCACTTTACAGTGGTAGCAGATACGTATCAACCAGAGCAAGATAAACGATGGGTACTCGTTGCTCCACCAGGTTCCTCTGAAACAACCTTACTTCTCGCGAGAGCTTCTAAACCCGAACAAGCATCGTGTATTGGAAATCAAGCAGGCGGTCGAGTCTTCCTTTTTCTCAAAACCGATGATTTTTGGAGAGACTACCATGAAATGATTTCCTTAGGCATAAAATTTGTAAGAAAACCAAAGACTGCACCATATGGTATTGTTGCCGTTTTTGAAGATGTGTATGGGAACTTGTGGGATTTAGTAGAGTTGAAAAATAAAGAATGATTAAAATAACAGGTTCCCCATATGGTCAACTAGTTCCAGCCCATTTTCCTTTGCTTAGAAAACTCCATTCACAGTAAGCGTGGATGTGTGTCTTCGTATATGTACCCGTCTGTTTTTGCTAAAATAACAGG
>JBAVQS010000350.1:0-13551 GCA_049694275.1 Anaerolineae bacterium
CAAACACAAAGAGGAGAATAATGTCCGAGAATTGAGACACCAACCCCAGGACCATCTGCGCAATATAGGCGCCGGCGATAATCACCAGCAGGATCAACAATAGGTTAAACCAGGAATTTTTCGGCATAGCTTTAATGGTGAGGTTGCCACAGGACCCGATCAGCCTGTAGCAACCTTCGCAATTCCAAGACTTTGCAAACGCTCCGGGGTCGGCACGCCTGACTCATCCCACCCCATCTGCGTGTAATATTCCTTCCGCGCATTATCAAACTGTTCTTGCGGGAGACTCACATTGGCCAGCGGGCCGCCCGCCAGCTTTTCAAAAAAGCGCGCCGGCAGTCGGTCCCCTTCGCTATTCCATCCTTCACGCAAGTTATAGACTCTAGCAAGCGTGGCCGCGCGCTCGCCGATGCGTAAATAATCCTGCGCGCCAAGATCCCAGCCGGTTACCGCATTCGTCATTTCCGTCATCTGCTGTGTTGAATAGGGGAGGAAATGACACATGACCGCCGAATCCCAAAAGTGCATCCAGTTGGTCTGGGCCACCAGCAGTCGCACCTTGTCTGCACTCAAATCATTTGCAGGGAGCGGGTGCAGGCGCTCGTCCAGTTCCTGGAGCCATTTGAGCATGTCGTTCTGTTTCACGTAATACGTGTCGTGCATATTGTGCTCGTGGTCCGCGCCGGTCGGCGAGACCACATACCCGATGCCCAGGCCATGCTTCAGGCGCGGTTCGTGCATGGGAATCTCTTGCCCGTGCACGTGCATCGCATAGGCCGCCGCGCCCCCGCCGATTTTGTCCGCCGCCCGCGCAACCCCATCCGCCAGCACGTCGCCTAACCCTTCACGTCGCGTGATCTTGTCCACCATCTGCAACATGGCCGCCGCATTTCCAAACCGCAGGTCAATGCCATCGGTATCGCGCGCGGAGATCAGCTCTTGCTCGAATGCCTCCATCGCAAACGCGATCACGGCCCCCATCGAGATGGTGTCGATCCCATATGCGGCGCACAGCTCATTCGCCTTTGCCAGCGCAACCAGGTCCGAAATCCCTTCGTCCGAGCCGAATGCTGCCAGGGTCTCGTACTCCGGGCCGCCGTATTGCGGGTGGACGTATGGCTGTGACAGATTCCAATTCTGGACGGACGCGGGCGGCTGTTTCACCTCGACCACGCGCTTGCAGCGCACCGCGCACGCATAGCACGTCTCGCGCTTGATGAGGATCTGGTCGCGCATCGTCGTGCCGGTGATCGCCTCGTTCTCGGCGAACACCCCCTCGCGGAAATTGCGCGTTGGCAGCCCGCCCGCTTTGGACAAGGAGCGCACGATACGGGCCGTCCCCGCGTCGTGCAGCCCGGAAATCAGATCGAGGTTCGCCCCCATCCATCGGGCAATCCCCTGGATATGATCGGGGTGCGCAATCTCCATCAACCCCTTGCCCGGTTTCGCACGGACCGCCACCCCCTTGAGGTTTTTGCTTCCCATCACCGCGCCCAGGCCGCTGCGCCCTGCAAAGTGCGAACGATCATGCACAATTGCCGCAAAGCGGACCCGGTTCTCGCCCGCCGGGCCGATCAGCGCCGTCCGGATCCCCTTGTCATTCAACTCGGCGCGGATCAGGTCCTCGACCTGGCCGGTCGTCTTGCCCCAGAGGTGAGAAGCGTCGCGCAATTCCGCCGCGCCGTTATTAACCCATAGGTACACCGGACGTTCCGCCTGGCCGGTCAGGATGACGGCGTCAAACCCCGCGCGTTTGAGCTCAGCGCCAAAGTATCCGCCCCCCTCGGCATTGCCAAAGCCGTTCGTGAGCGGCGATTTCGCGCCTACCCCATTCCGCCCCTGGCCCGAGAGCGCGGCCCCGGTCAAAGGGCCGGCGGCAAAGATGAGCAGATTCTCGGGCGACAGCGCATCAATCCCTGGCCGGGTCTCGCTCAATAAATAATACCCGACCAGCCCGCGCCCGCCGAGGAACCGCCGATAAAACTCATCACCCCGCGTCTCGACGTCAATCGTTCGGCTCGTTAAATCCACGCGCAGGATTTTTCCGGTATATCCAAAAGCCATAATTACGTCCTGTTAATAACCTCACCCCAAAAGTGCTCTTCCAACATCGCAATCCGTCGAATGACCAGACTGGCGTGGGCAAAGGAACGATCGTGGTCGCCGTTCGCGACTCCGCGCAATATCTGGCCGAGCACATCCCATTCGGACGCCACATCGGCCAGAACGGGGACAAGCTCAGCGGCATCCGACTGCCAGGCTGTAGCCTGCTGCAAAAATCGAACGTAGGGCCGCCGGTATAATGATTCTGTCCGGTCGATCTCCTCGGCCGCATGGAGTGCGCACGCCTGCGCATCGGCGGCTCGCTCCCATGTCTCGAAATCTTCGGCGAGCAGCTCCATCCCCATGATCGCGGTATAATGCGAGCGGTCGAGATCCATAGCGAGCGCGTTGGCCCGCAGTGCGCCGGTAATCGCCCCGCGCTTGTCGCCGTCGCGCCAGTCCTGGAGCCGCTGCTCCAGGTCACGCTCCAGGCGCCGATTGTGACCGCTAAAAAAGCGGGAGGGTGAACGTCCGGGCTGGCTAATATACTCGAAGTACAGCCCTGCTCCCAATCCCAGAACCATCTCTTGTGAAAGTGTAATCCCCTGCGCCGCCCAATCTGTCACGATCTGGCCCAGATCAAGTTTCGCACTCTCTGGCATCCCCTCAATTTGCTTGTTATCCATGTTGTAGGAAAATTATAGCATAAAGAAGAGGGCCTGGAGTGGTGATTCCTCACACCTCATTTTGTTCTGAACCCGCGCTTTTGGCGGGTGAAGAATCTCGCTAACGCAAACGGAATCTGACACTTGTGAGAAATCACCATGGGCTGAAGCAGCGCTCACGTGTAAACTTGCATTTCCCGGTCAACCTGTCATCGCCAATGCCTCGGCGAGCCGAGTTGCCGTTCCCGCTTCCAGCGGAATATTCGCCTGAATGCTCTCTAGCGTAGAATGAGCATAGTGCGCAGCCATCTCTGCGCCTTTCATGTCATACAGTTCGAGCGCAATCAGAAACTCACCGGGGTTAACGATTCCAATGCCTTGATAGCGCCGCAGTTCTAGCAGATCGCGATCACTGCTCACGAGGTAATGCGCATGTCCTTGAACCGCGCAAACCAGAAATTTGATGTCTTTCGGATCACGGCAAGCGCCGGGGAGGTCCCGGTATGTCGGCACATTCTCCGTAAAGCGTTCCAGGCCTTGCACAAATTCTGTCAAAGGGATCGCCGCCAGGCGCCGGATTGCGGGGCGAGCCACTACGCTGGCGAGCTCCTCACGCGTAGCGGGAGAGGAAAGAAAGGTAAAGCGACCGGCATGCCAATTCTCTACAACCCGGCGCATGAGCTTGCCTTGCGTGAGCAGATAACTGACCAATGAGCTGGTATCGACGACGACGCGCAGCATTGCTTATGGGGTCCTTGTGCTGACCTGCTGGCGCGCCCGTTCGATAATCGCCAGCACCTGCTCTTCGCTCAGGTTCGCATTCCGCTCGGCGTTCTTGGCCGCCGTGTCGTCCAGCCATGCAAAGAACGCTTCCCGCTCCTTGCGAAACCGCTGAAACTGTTCGTACTCTTCCAGGTTAACAATTGCGGCCTGCGGGCGGCCAAAAGTTTCGATAATATAGATATTGTGCTGTTCATGAATTTCGCGCAGCACATCGGTCAGCCGCTGTCGCAAATCGGTCGCGCCGATATTTCGTTCCATCGTATCTCCCAATATCTTTAATTCTTATAAACATTATAAACCTTATAATATTTGACGTCAATACACACTGTCCTTTGGGAATTAAAAAAGGGGTTGGAGATGCATCTCCAACCCCTTTTCAATTCCCAAATTCTTACTTGAAAGGTACCTGCGCCACTTTGGTCTTGATCTCGTCGAACAATGCCTTGATCTCGGCCTGCACGTACCCAATCAACTCGGCCTCGGGCACGATTTTGATCTCGCTCTGGTCGCGCCGCTTGACCTCGACGCCACCTTGCTTCATCGCCTTGCCGGCGACGGTGAGGCGAATCGGTAGCCCCATCAAGTCCGCATCGGCGAACTTGACGCCGGGGCTCTCTTCGCGGTCGTCATACAACACCTCGATCCCCGCCGCTTGCAGCGCCTGATAGATTCGCTCGGCCGCGACGCCGATCTGCGGATCACGCGCCCCGAGTGCGACCAGATGCACCGGGTAGGGCGCAACGGTGATGGGCCACACCAGCCCGCGGTCGTCGTGATGCTCTTCGGCGACACACGCCAGCAAGCGCCCCGAACCAATGCCGTAGGACCCCATGACGATGGGTTGGGGCTGTCCGTCGGCTGTGAGATAGTTGGCGCCGATGGCCGCCGTATAGCGCGTGCCCAGTTTAAAGATATTGCCGACCTCGACCCCGCGCGCCGTATACAGCGCATGTCCGCAGTTGATGCACGCCTCGCCGTCCCCCGCCGCGACAATGTCGGCGACGATGCTCGGTTGATAATCGCGCGGGATATTGGTATTGCGAACATGATATCCCTCGTCGTTCGCGCCGGCGACCAGGTTGGGCGAGGAGGGGACCATCTCGTCCGCGATGACCGTAACCCCCGTCAGCCCGATGGGCGAGGCATAGCCGGGAGTTGCGCCCACATTGCGGATCTCTTGCTCGGTCGCGGGCCGCAGCCAGTCCGCCTTGAGCGCGTTCGACAGCTTGGTCTCGTTGACCTCCATGTCGCCGCGCACGACCGCAAAGACAAACTCTTCGCGCGCGCCGCCCTCTTCTTCATGCCCGGCGATCATAAATACCGCCTTGGCGGTCTTGCTCTTGGGCACGCCCAGCAGGGTTGCCAGGGCCTCGATCGTCTTGCAGTCCGGCGTCGCCACCTTTTCCAGCGGCAGGAGTTCCTCCGCCGGCGCGGCTTGTTTGGCGAACCGCGCGATCTGGCGGTTGGCCGCATACCCGCAGTTCTTGCACAGGACCAGCGTGTCCTCGCCGACGGGGGTGAGGTACATGTACTCGTGCGCCAGGCTCCCCCCCATCATCCCGACATCCGAGCCGACCGCAATCGCCGGGACGCCGCAGCGGTTAAAAATGTTGAAATACGCCTGATAGTGCGCCCGGTACTGCTTGTCCAGCCCCGCTTCGTCCTGGTCGAGGCTGTACGAGTCCTTCATCGTAAACTCGCGGACGCGAATCAGCCCGGCGCGCGGGCGCGGGTCGTCGCGGAATTTCGTCTGGATGTGATAGACCAACTGCGGAAGCTGGCGATAGGACTTGATCTCGGTCTTGCAAAGGTCGGCGACCACCTCTTCGTGCGTCATGGCGAGCACCATATCGCGCTCTTTGCGGTCTTTGAACCGCGCCATCTCGGGACCAACCGAATACCAGCGCCCCGTCGCCTGCCATACCTCGGCGGGATGCACGACCGGCATGGTGAGCTCCTGCCCGCCGATCGCGTTCATCTCCTCCCGCATAATGTTTTCAATCTTGACCAGCGCCCGCTTGGCGAGCGGCAGGTACGAGAACAGCCCCTGCCCGAGCTGACGAATATAGCCGGCGCGCAATAAAAGCTGCGCGCTGATCGCCTCCACCCCGGCCGGCGCATCGCGCAGGGTCGTACCAAAATGATGAGAGAGTTTCATAAATGGAATCCAATCTAGTACAGGATTAAGCGCATCGCATGTGCACGATGCCGGACGGTCAGAGTTTACCCAGACCGGGGGAAAAAGTCAACCAATTGTAATCTCCCTTTACTGGACCGCCGTGACGATGACGCTGACTGCTCCCGCCTTTACGAGCGCGGCCTGGACCACCGGTGCTTGCTCGGGCGTGATATAAACGATTACGTTGCCCCCACGCCCGCCGCCCGATAGCTTGGCCCCCGGCGCTCCCGCCGCGCGAGCGGCCTGCGCCAGGCGCTCGATCTCGGGCGATGAAACCCCGATCTCTTGCAAGAGTTCCTGGTTCCGGTTCATTAGCCCTCCCAGTTGCTCAATATTTCCTTCGGCAAGTGCGACCCGGGCCTGCTCGACGACGACGGCGACCTGGTCAAAGAGTCGCTCGTAGCGTGCAGGGTCCTGCTGCCATCCTTTGCGGACATCCCCCACCGTGATCCTGGTGGGACTGGCAATGCCGGTGTTGGCGATGGCGAGGGTAAAGGGACGCGCAATCTCAATCGGCTGGGGACCCGCGGGACGAGTAAACCGGATCGCCTGCTCCAGCGCAATGACCGTATTGTCGATCCCGCTCGGCGTGCCGTGATACAGCTTTTCGCTCTCATAGACGAGGGCGGATACCTCGGCAGGGGAGAGGGGATGTTTCAAATGGGCGGCGAGCGCGCGGACGATGGCCGTCGAGACGGCGGCGCCGCTCCCCAATCCGCTGGCAATCGGGATGTCCGATTCGATCCAGATGTCGAGCGAGAGCGGGGTCGGGGCGGCGAGTGCGGCGAGCGTGAGGCGGATGATGGCCCCGAGCGGGTCATCCGGTGCAGCGTTGAGCGCCCAGGTGCGGCCCAGATCGCGGGCGTGCACGATGATAGAGCCTGTGCCGGTCTCCTCTATGCGCACGCGCGTCCGCAGTTGCGGTAGCGGGACGGCCAGCGCCGGGCGACCATAGACGACGGCGTGCTCGCCAAAAAGAATAATCTTGCCGGAAGCGGAAGCGTTCGTCATCGCCTGGGTCCTATGTTAGAATAAATACCATGGACTGGGAATCTTTGTTAATCGAGCTTGGGCTTTTGCTCCTGCTCCTCTTGCTGAACGGTTTTTTCGTGGCCGTCGAGTTTGCGACGGTGAGCGTGCCGCGCCCGCGGATCGACCAACTGGCCGCGAACGGGAACAAGACGGCGATGCTCGTGCAAAAGCTTTTGAGTGACTCGGACCGGGTGCTGGCTGCCTCGCAGGTTGGAATCACGATGGCGAGCCTGGCGCTCGGTTGGTTGGGCGACCGGCTGGCGGAGGGGCTCATCACGCCCCTGGTTGATGTACTGCCGTCCCCCTGGAACGGCGCGCTCGTCCACTCGTTTGGGTTTGCCGTCGCCTTTCTGCTCATCACCTCACTGCACATTGTGCTCGGCGAGCAGGCGCCCAAGATGACGGCCATTCGCTTTTCGGACCGCGTGGCGCTCTGGACGGCGCAACCGGTGGCCGTCTTTGGTTTTGTCTTTCACCCCTTTATCACGGTGCTGGACCACGCCACCGAAGCCGTGCTCAGCCTCTTTCACGTCGAGCCGGTCGGCGCGCACAAGATCGTCTATACGGCCGACGAGCTCAAGCGGATCGTCGCCGAAAGCCAGCGGGCCGGCGAGATCGAGCCGGGAGAGCGGATCATGCTTCAGAACGTGTTCGAGTTTGGAGACCTCTCCGTGCACGAAGTCATGATCCCGCGCACCGACATCATTGCGATCCAGGACACCGAGACCATCGAGGATTTTCTCAAGGTCTTTGCCGGCGCCTCGCACGAGCGCTATCCGGTTTACAACGGAACCCTGGACAATATCGTCGGCTATATCTCGATCAAGGACGTGCTGTTTGAATTTGCCCAGGGGCGCGCCGCCCGTGAAAAACCGGTGGTCTCCTTTCTCCGCACGGCGCTCTTTGTGCCCGAATCCAAACCGGTGAGCCAGCTCCTCGCCGAGATGCAAAAGCAGAACAAGCACCTGGCGATTATCATCGACGAATATGGCGGCACGTCGGGCATGGCGACCACCGAGAACCTGCTGGAAGAGATTGTGGGCGGCATCGGCGACGAACGGGTCACCGAGCCGCCCCCGATCAAACGCGTGGACGAGCATACATTCCAGGTCGATGCGTCGCTGCGCGTGGAGGAGGTCAACGAGCGCCTGGGAACAGGCCTGCCCGAATCGGATGATTACGAGACCCTGGCCGGCCTGGTCCTCTATCGCCTGGGCCGCGTCCCCGAGGTGGGCGAGGCCGTTCAGGTTGGCGACGTCAAGCTCACCGTTCAGGGAATGAACGGCCCGCGCATCGAGCATATCGTCCTCGAACGGGTATCGAGTCAGCCCGAGATTCTTTCGGAATGACGGTTAGGGTGCGCCCGGGGGCGGCGGGGCCACCGGTGCAATCGGCGCTGGCGTCAATCCAGCGGGGGCGACCGCGCCCGGCGGGTTCAGCAGGGCCAGGTAGGCTTCCGTCCACACGGTCTGCTCCAGCACCTGAAAGATGGATTCGAAAAAGAAAAACAGGAGCGCGACCGGAATCAAGAGCGCCACAAGGATCAGGATGGTGGTCATCGTCATTTGCTGGCTCAGTGCGCCAGACACGCTCAAGGCAATCAGCCCAAAGAGCAGGCCCAAGATGACGGCGACAATCGCATACAGGATACGAATGCCGATCAGCGCCAGGTAGACGAGCGCGACCGAGCCGAGATTGCTGACCGCCTGCCGGTAGCCGCGTTTCAGCCCGTCGACTGCGCCTTTCTCTTCGACGACGATGGCGCGCACCGCGAGTTGATAGATCGGGTGGATGACAATCTGAATCAACGCCAAACACAACACCGCGCAGCAGATCAGCGCAAACGCTCCCAAAAAGGCAGAGATAAGACTTGTCAAGGTCGATGGGTCGGTGGTCTGTCCCAATTGCCCGTTTTGAAATTGGCTGGCAATCTGCATAATGCTCGTAGAAAAGAGCGCGAACACGCAGACGACAGCCGCGAGCCCGAGCAAGGTGAGAGGCAGGTTAACCAGGAATCCCAGGCCAAGCAGGCGTCCCCAGTATTTCTGGCCTTCGCGCCAGGCGCTGCCGAAAGTGGGCGGCGCGCCGTTCTCAATGGACCGCACGGCGGCGACCAGCGCGCCGCGCGCGACAAAGCGAAAATAGAGCGAGAGCAGGAACCAGAAGAAAGCAAAACAGAGGACGAGCGCGACGACGATGAGGATCATCTGGCTGGCCTGCTGGGAGAGCGAGCCCGGCGCAAACGAGGGCGGCGTGATGGAGCTGCCGGAGCGATTGCTCGTCGTGTTGCCGGCGGAGAATGAGCTGCCTCCACCGAACAGAACATAGATCAGGGCCAGCACCCACAGAACCCGATAGCGCCAGCCGATTTCGACGGAACGGGATAGAACGCGACCAATATCCATGATCAGCCTCCAGGGATGATGTGTGCTGGCGGATGCACCCCAAGGGTGCATCCGTCATTTGTTCGCGACCAATGCCTGCCGCGCAAGGACGTGCGGCGTCGCGCGGAACTGGCCCCAGGGTTGCCAGTCGGGCGGCATCGCTTCCAGTTGCGCGGCAATCAGAGACAAGTCATCGACGGGGACCTCGCGAAAATCGGCGATATCCTCTTCGAGGTCCAGAACGTGCGGGAGGGCGGTCGTCGGCCCGGTCAGGAAAACATAGCTGGGATAGGACAGGCGATTGCCCTGGACGAGAATCTCATTTTCGACGACCCCCAGTAAGCGGGTCATCGGCGCGTCAAACCCCGTCTCTTCCAACGCTTCACGCTGCGCCGCATCCAGCGCCGGTTCGCCCGGGTTGACGCCGCCGCCGGGCAATCGATAGATGCCGCTGGGGTAAGTGCTCTTGGTGTGAAGGAGCACGCGGCCGTTCGGACGCGGCACGACCAGAATCACCTCGCCGCGCCGGCGGACGAGCTTGTAGAACCACTGGATATCATTCGCCGTCGTGGCGACCAATTCTCTCGTCGCATACAGCGGCGTCCCCAGTTTCCCTGCCAGTTCCTCAATCTCTGCTTTTTCTTGTAGGGTGAGCATTCAACGCCTTTTCCAATTCCGTCAGTTTGACCCTGGCTGTCAGGTCCAGGGCGAGCGGTGAAACGGAGACCATGTGGTCGACGAAAAGGGCCTGGATGTCGGAATCCGGCTCGAGCGTTTCCACATCGACCTTGACATCATACCCGACAAAGCGTCCCTTGTTCACAATCGAGTGGAAATAGGACTGGGCCGATGCGCGCGTCACCCGCCACGGCGTGCGGGTCGTGGCGTGCGTGGGCACATTGATGTTGAGCAGTTGCACCCCCGCCGGCAGTTCGTTTCGCAGGACCTGGCGGGCAAACAGGCGGACGAAATGGGCAGCGGCGCGAAAATCAACCGCCGTGCTGTACGAGGTGTGATATTCGGCCGCGGTCTGGAGCGAAACCGCGAGCGCAGGCACGCCGAACGCGGCCGCCTCGAGCGCCGCGCCGACCGTCCCGCTGATCGTCAGGCCGCTGCCGAGATTCTCGCCATAGTTAATCCCGCTCACCACGAGCGCCGGGCGGCGCTGCGCGATCAGATGGAGGGCATAGCGCGCGGCGACGGCCGGCGAGGCGTCGAGCGCATAAGCAAGCAAATTCTCGTCGCCCGCACGAAACGGGTATTTCCGGGCGTGCTGGTGCGACTTCCAATAGAACGCGCGCCCCGCCGACGATTGCTGCTCGCGCGGCGCGACGACCACCACCTCGCCGAGCCCGCGCAGCGCTTGCGCCGCGGCGATGATGCCCGGAGATTTGATCCCGTCGTCATTGGTAACCAATATCAGATTCTTCACTATTCTCGGCCACTCTCCCAATAATCGTTTAACGAATCATAATTCACATCGCGCAGAACCGCAAATAGTCCAGGGAGACCGCGTGGCCGACCCCCTGCATGTGCGGTGCCCCCCCAGTCTGCTGTTGTCACCCTGAGCGTGCGAAGGGTCTCGCTCGCGCGAACGCGATGCTTCGTCCGCAAAAGGCGCTCCTCGCAACAAAAAGCCCGGCTTGTGCAACGCTGTGCATAGACGCCGCGGGCAATCGTTGACAGCGTGCTGGGGCAAGCGCGATAATCAGGGAAGTTCAAAAGGAGGATATCGTGGCAAATACAGAACATCTCAACACGCTCAAAAAAGGCGTAGCGGACTGGAATACGTGGAGAGACACTAGCCCTGAAATCGTTCCGGACCTCTCCGGGGCGAACCTCGAAGGGACCACAATACCAAACGGCATAATTCACAAGTGACCCCAAACATGCCGCGGACATCATGGCAGATCAACATGCTCACAAGAAGCGTGGCGGACTGGAATCAGTGGAGAGCGGCTAACCCGACCATCAAGCCAGACCTTAGCAGGGGGAACCTCTACGGGGCGCTCCTCTACGGGGCGAACCTCGCCGGGGCAAACCTCAGCTGGGCGAATCTCTACGAGGTGCTCCTCACCAGGGCAAACCTCGCCGAGGCGGACCTTACCGGGGCGAGCCTCGACAGGGCGCTCCTCGCCGGGGCAAACCTCGCCGGGGCAAACCTCGAATGGGCGCGCCTCAGCGGGGCGGACCTCACCGGGGCGAATCTCACCGGGGCGAACCTCAGGGCGAACCTCTCCGAGGCGAACCTCTCCGGGGCGAACTTCACCGGGGCGAACCTCGAAAGGGCGAACCTCAGCAAGGCGAACCTCGAAGGGGCGAACCTCAGCAAGGCGAACCTCACCTTGGCAGACCTCCGCGAGGCGGACCTCACCAGGGCGGACCTCACTGGGGCGACCCTCACGTTCGCGAACCTCTACGGGGCGGACCTCACCGGGGCGAACCTCGCCGGGGCGCTCTTCAGCAAGGCGCGCCTCCTCAAGGCGAACCTCAGCGAAGCGAACCTCGAAGGGGCGATCCTCAGCACGGCGGACCTCAGCGAGGCGAACCTCACCGGGGCGAACCTCACCAGGGCGCGCCTCGAATGGGCGAACCTCACCGCGGCTATATTCGATGAGAACACGCAGATCGACGCCAAATGGCACCTAGCCTGGCAGATTGTGAATGGGCGGGCGGACAAGTCAAAGCTGTCGAATCAGAATTTGAGCTACATGAACCTCGAAGGAGCAGACCTCGCCGGGGCGAACCTCGCCGGGGCGAACCTTACCGAGGCGGACCTCACCAGGGCGAACCTCACCGGGGCAAACCTCGTCGGGGCGAACCTCACCGAGGCGGACTTCACCAAGGCGAACCTCACCGGGGCGAACCTCACCGAGGCGAACTTCAGCAAGGCGAATCTCACCAGCACGAACCTCACCGGGGCGAACCTCACCAGGGCGAACCTCACTGGGGCCACAATGCCAGACGGCAAAATTCACAAGTGACACCAAACATACGGCGGACAGAATGGCAGATCAAGCGCAACTCGCCATGCTCAAAGGAAGCGTGACGGAATGGAATCAGTGGAGAGAGGCTAACCCAGACGCACAAGTGGACCTCACCAAGGTGTACCTCGTCAGGGCGGAACTCCGCGGGGCGAACCTCAGCGCGGCGAGCCTCACCGGGGCAAACCTCATCGGGGCGGACCTCAGCAGGACGAACCTCACCAGGGCAAACCTCACCGGGGCGGACCTCAGCGAGGCGGGCCTCGCCGGGGCGGACCTCAGCGAGGCGAACCTCTACAGGGCGAACCTCAGCGAGGCGAACCTCCACGAGGCGAACCTCCGCGGGGCGGACCTCCGCGTGGCAAGGCTCACCCAGGTGAACCTCACCAAGGCGAACCTCCGCGGGGCAAAGCTCACCCAGGCGAACGTCTACAGGGCGAACCTCCGCGGGGCAAAGCTCGCCGGGGCCACAATGCCAGACGGCAAAATTCACAAGTGACACCAACACGCGGAGGACATAATGGCAGATCAAGCACAAGCGGCGGGGATTGCCCATGCGCGATTCTGAAGTATAATAGAATTGAACAAGTATTCTAAACGAACGCGCCCGCGATGCTGCTAACATCCGGGCGCATGGTCAGGCCGATGCGAACGGCTGACAAATAGTGTATCGCGCATCCTGGGTCGTTCGCGTCAATTACGCGAGCGGCTTTTTTGTTTGGGAGGCGAAATGCTGAATAAATACCTGACACCCTTTTTAATGCTACTCTTTTTGGCGCTGGCGCTGGCGCTACCATTCGCGTTAAACGCTCTGGGCGCTGATACCTGGGGCGTAGGGTTTATGTTCGCCTTTTTCGTCGGGATCGTGCAGCTCGTTATTGAGCTCATTTGGGAAAGGCGCGCGGCATGGGTGAAAAGTGAATATGGAAAAGTGATCGCCGACTATGACGACCTAGTGAACAAGGCCATAGACAGCGATAGGCTGACATTTGAAAGCGGAAAGGCAGTTATCGAACAGACAATGCAAGCGGCGGAAGAGGACCGGAAAAAGGCAATCCAAACGACAGAAGAAGCGGTAGAACAAGGACATCAAGCGGCGGAAATAGCACACCAAGCGATAAACAAAAAAGTCGAACTTGAGCGCCGACTAGCGGACCTGGAGGCCAAGAGCGCGGCCTGGCAACGCAACCCAAAGGGCGGACGCCCACAAGACCCCCTTAACAAGTGGGCTATAGACGAGATTCAAGAGCACAAACGCGATAGGAGCGAGGTATTTGTTGAGTATTGGCAGAAACGAAAGAAACGCGGGGATAACCCGGAACGTTTAAGCGACAGGAAAGACCTTTGGAAAAAGAATGGTTACTGCTCAGCCTAGTAAAGCGGGCTGAGGAGCAAGGGCAGGTGGAATATAGGGTTTCCCGGTCAGGGCCAACTGCAGAGCCGCCAATATGGGCTGACCATTTTTGCGGACAGTGGAGATG
>JBAVQS010000351.1:0-6387 GCA_049694275.1 Anaerolineae bacterium
TCGTCCCCAATTCTGGATTGACGCGTGCCTGACGAAAATAATCGAGGTCTTGAACAGGCGCAAACACCCCTTTGAATTGAACGAGTTCTGCAAGATCGATAATTCCCTCTACCCCATCCTCAAAGCGCAAACGCAATTTGTATTCTTCGAGTGGCTGAACGGCGACAATATCCTTTAGCATTCTTACTCCAAAGGTTTGATTTTGAGCAAACCGTTCACCAGATAATCCGCACATTTGCCGCGCTAATCTTTCGGTCTGCTGTTACGAGCGGAAGGTTAAATGCTAATGCCGTCGCGGCGATTATCCGATCTGGCATGTCGGGTACTTGTTCCCGTGGAATCTGCCTCAGGGTTGTTGCTACCTGGCTGTCAAGCGGAATCAGACCAAGCGATGTAGAACCATCAAGCGCATCAAGCAAACGATCAAGCGCTTCTTGTGGAAGTCTTCCTTTTTCGACCAAGTAGACCACTTCGACAAGTGATATGGCAGAGATGAATATCGGATCACCTGCTTGGGTTGCTCGACGCATCGCTGCAAGCGCTGACTTGGACAACCGCGATGGCTCTCGTAAATACCAGATGATTGAGTGTGTGTCCGCAACGAGCGCGCTCATGCCCCGATATCCCTCGGGAAATTCCCCCACATTTCTTTTCTTGCTTCGACAATATCCTGATCCGTAATGTTAATGGGCAGGTCTGCCCATAGGCCTTCCAGGTTACGACTGGCGCGCTTGGCCATTTTTCGCTCCAGAAATTCGGCGAAATCTAGCATCTCCCTTTGCTTGTCTGGCGGGAGCGAGCGCCATTTGGACAGCAATTGTTGCTCCATCTCTATTGCGGTCATTTGATCCCTCTCTGAGATTGAACTGACTCTACAAGCAAATTATAGCACAGCGCGGGAGGGGGAAGGTGTTTAGAGAAAACTCTCCAGAAATCCTTGAATCTCCGAGTGTTTGAACACCGGTCCGTGGAGGCAGACGTACTGCTCGCCCATGTTGCAGCGGCCGCACTTGCCGATGCCGCATTTCATCTTGGCTTCGAGCGTCGTGATGATTTGCTCAGAGGTAAAACCCAGTTTGGCAAGCTCCTGGATCGCAAAGTGAATCATGATGGGGGGGCCGCAGACGATGACGGCGGCATTGTCGGGTGAGGGCTTGACCTTGCGAAGCAGGTCGGTGATGAGCCCCACGTTATCCTTCCAGGTCGCATCCCCTTCGTCCACGGTCAGGTGTAGTTGGGTGCGCGGGGCCTGCCGCCAGGTCTCGTACTCGTCGGTAAAGACAAGCAGGCGCGGAGTGCGCGCTGCCCAGAGGATCGTCATGTCGCCATAGTGGTCGCGGTCGTGCAGGATTGAGGTGATGACCGGGCGAAGCGGCGCGCCGCCGATGCCGCCGCCGAGGACCAGGATGTTTTTGCCCTTGAGCTCTTCCAGCGGAAACCAGTTCCCCATTGGGCCGCGGAGGCCGACCGTGTCGCCGGCGTTCAATTCGTGCAGCGCATGGGTCACCGTGCCGACCTGCGCAATCGCCACATCCACCGTCTCGTCAATTCCGGTTACCGAGGTGATCCCGAACGGCGCTTCGCCGACGCCGAACGCCGAGACAAAGGCGAACTGGCCGGGGCGATAAGCGAAATCGTGGGCGAACGCCGGATCATCCAATCGAATCTTGAACAGCTTGATATCCGTCCCCAGCGGTTTGACCTCGGCGAGCGTGCCGAGAAGCGGAAGATAGGGATTCTGCATGCTCATGCCTTTACCTCTTGTGCGTGGGATCGCGCGGCGACCATCCCCAGGATTTCCGTAATGTCCACGTTCACCGGGCAGAGGTCGATGCAGCGGCCACAGCCGACGCACGCCACCGGGCCAAAGTCAGCCGGGTAATAGTCGAACTTGCAATAGAACCGGTTGCGCAGGCGCTGCATCTTGGTCGGGCGTGGGTTGTGCCCGCCGGCGATGCGGCGATAGTTATCGACCGTACAGGCGTCCCAACAGCGCAACCGCTCGATCTCCTGGTAACCCGGTTTCTGCGCGACCACCTCATCGCGGATGTCAAAGCAGCGACAGGTGGGACAAACATAGGCGCAGATTTTACAGTTGAGGCAGCGGTCGGCCACCTGCGCCCACTGCGCATCGTCGAATCGGGCTTGCCACGCGTCGCGCACCGGGACCGGAAACTCGGCGGTCCAGTCACGCGGCGCAACGGTCTCGGGCGCGGGGATGAGGTGCAGGCCCGCGACGAGTGCTTGTCCCTTGTCGGTGCGCGCGTCGAGCAGGTAACGGTCATCGCGTCGATGCAGCACAATATCCATGCCGTCGCCGTCGTCAGGGGAGAGGCCGAGGCTGGTGCAAAAACAGGCGGGGCCCATTTCCTCGCAGGCCATGCCGATCAGGGTCGTTCGCTCGCGCCGCTCGGCATAGTACGTATCGACCGGCGGTTTTAGCAAGAGCGCATCGAGGACTGAGAGGGCATGTACGTCGCACGGATGGAGGCCAAACAGGACCTGGTCCCGCGCCATGTGCGTCTCGGTAATCTTGACCTTCCAGGTCGGATCGCCCCCCGCGCTCACCTGGCGCACCCGCTCGATGGTCATGAGCGCTTCGGTGGCCGGGAGAAAGAACTCTTTGGGGGAGATGGGCACGCGGGGATTGTCAAACACGATCCGGTCTATAGCGGATACCGGTTGGTAGAGGACGAGGTCCGCCGCGACGCGCGTGGGCGCAATGACCGTGTGCGAGGCCATCAGGCCGGTGAGCCATTCCTGTAATTGCGCTAGAGTAATCCAGTTCATAGGTTTTCCTACAGCGGCAGTTCTTCGTCAGCCTTGAAGGCGGCGAGCGGCGATGCCGTGATGGTATCCAGCCCGGCGCGGTAACTGAATTTCTGCTCGATCTCGTGGGCGAACCAGCTATTGAGCAGGTCGAGCCGCACGCCGACCGGGCAGACGCGGGCGCATTCGCCGCATCCGACGCAGCGGCCCGCCAGGTGATAGGCGCGCAGGGTATGGAACATGCGCTTTTCCGGCGTGCGAATCCCAATGCCGACCCACTGCGGGTTGAGTTGATCCGCGGTGCACTCGGCGCAATAACAACCGGGGCACGCCTGGCGACAGGCATAGCAGCGGATGCAGCGGGAAAACTCGGCGTCCCAGAATGCCTGGCGCTCGGCGGCGGTCATCGCCTGGAGCCGCGCGAAGTCCGGCGAGCCCTGGGCGGCCGGGCTGGCATCGAGGGTTGCCTGTTCGCCAATCAGCGCATCGTGCACCAGTGGCGTCCGGTCGGTGCAGTTGCGACAGCGGGGCTGCAGGTCGCCCAGGTCGCGATTGGCGAAACCCGCCTGCCGGCGCATCCCGCCGCAGACGACGCCGATGGCGTAAACATCCGCGCGCGGGACCTGGTTCTCGTGGAGGAGCACGTTGAGCGCGCGGGCGTCGCACGCCTTGAGGATGAGGCCGATTTTGTTGATGGGCGCGCCGCGGCTCGGCGAGATGTGCCGGTCGCGGATATAGTTGACCAGATTATGCGTACAGGCCTCGTTCCAGACCAGGCGGTCGATGTCGGCGGGCGCATAGATAAAAGCCGGGCGGGTTGCGCCGCGCGTCCCGTTCTCATAGCCGATGACGAGGTTGACGGTCCCGTTTTCGAGAATCTCGCGTGCCTTGTTCCGGATCTGCTCGATCATGGCAGTACCTCCGCGAGCGGCGACGCGACCGGGATCTCATGGGCCGGGTGGTACGGGCCGAGTGCGCGCACCTGGTCGGTGAACTCGGTGACGACCTGGGCAAAGCGCTTGCCCTCTGCCGCCGAGACCCAGTCCACCTTGATGCGCTTTTGATCGATGCCGAGAAAATCGAGGAACCCGTGCATCAGGGTATAGCGGCGGCGCGCGTAATAGTTGCCATCGCGATAGTGGCAATCGCCGGGGTGACAGCCGAGGACGAGGACCCCGTCGGCGCCGTGCTGAAAGGCTTGCGCGACAAAGAGGGGATCGACGCGCCCACTGCACGGCACACGGATGATGCGAATGTTGGACTCGTATTGGATACGGCTGGTGCCCGCGAGGTTCGCGCCGGCATAGCTGCACCAGTTGCAAAGGAAACCGACGATGCGTGGCTCGAATGCTGTTTGTGTCATGGTGTTTCTCAACCTGCAAATGCAAAGGTATTAATCTGCTCCAAGATTGCCTGATCGCTGAAACCGCGCAGGGTGATGACCTTGCCCGGGCACGCACTGGCGCAGAGGCCGCACCCCTTGCAGAGCGCCTCGTTAATCTGGGTCACCATCTGCCCGTCGCGGCGTTTGACCGCGTCGATGGCGTTATAGGGGCAGACAGACTGGCAGGTCAGGCAGCCGGTGCAGCGGGTCTGGTTCACCGCCGAGATCATCGCCTCGCCGGCGAGCGTGGGCTGGCTGAGGAGGACCATCGCTTTGGCGGCGGCCGCGCCCGCCTGGTTGACGCTCTCGGGAATGTCCTTGGGCCCGATGGTCATGCCGGCCAGCAGGATACCCGCCGTGTTGCTTTCGACCGGGTTGAGCTTGGGGTGCGACTCGTTGATAAAGCCATAGCTGTCGTACGAAATGCCGAGCTTGCGCGCCATGGCGTCGGCATCGGGCTGCGGCTGGACGCCGGTGGCCAGCACGACCAGATCGGCCTCGACGTGGACCGGTTGGCCCATCAGCGTATCCTCGCCCAGGACGACCAGGTGATCGCCGTCGGGATAAATCTTGCTCACGCGGCCGCGCAAATAGCAGGCGCCGTACTCTTCCTGCGCGCGGCGCGTAAACTCGTCGTACCCTTTGCCGCCGGCGCGCACGTCCATGTAAAAGACATAGCTCTGGACCTGCGGATCGTGCTCCTTGAGCATGATCGCGTGCTTGGCCGTGTACATGCAACAGACCTTGCTGCAATAGGGGCGCCCCATCCGCTTGTCGCGTGAGCCGACGCAGGCGATAAAGACAACGCTGCGCGGGCGCCTGCCGTCCGACGGGCGGCGAATCTCCCCACTGGTGGGTCCAGCCGCGTTCATCAACCTTTCGAGTTGGAGCGAGGTGATGACATCGGGATAGCGGCCATAGCCGTACTCGCCATAGACGGTCGGGTCAAAGAGGCTAAAGCCGTTCGCCAGCACAATGGCGCCGAACTGTTCCGTGGTGAGCGCGGGCTGTTGATAGAAATCGACCGCCTCGCGCTGGCAGAATTTGAGGCACGCGCCGCACTGCGGTTTCTTGCGGTTGGGATCCTTGCGCAGGGACTGGATCGCGACACAGCTCACTTCGTCGATCACCGGCACATTCGGAACGGCTTGTGGGAAGGGGCGGTAGATCGCGGCGCGGTTGCCCATACCCTCGTCGAACTCGGATTTGATTTTTTTGTACGGGCAGCGCGTGAGGCAGTCACCGCAGCCGGTGCATTTCGAGGCATCGACATAGCGCGGTTTGTGCTTGATATCCACCTCAAAGTTGCCGACAAACCCGCGCACTGCTTCCACCTCTGCCCAGGTGTGGAGCGTAATGTTCGGGTGCTGGGCGATCTCCGTCATGCGCGGCGTCAGGATGCAGCCGGAGCAGTCGAGGGTGGGAAAGGTCTTGTCGAGCTGAGCCATGCGTCCGCCGATGGATGGGCTGCGCTCGACCATCACGACCTCGATCCCTGCGTTGGCCATGTCGAGCGCAGCCTGGATACCGGCAATGCCGCCGCCGATGACGAGCGCGCGCCGCGTGACGCCAACCTGGCGCGGGTACAGCGGTTCAAGCCACCGCGCCTTGGCCGTCGTCATCTGCACAATATCAATCGCCTTGTCCGTGCCGGCCGCTTTATCGGGATGGACCCACGAGCACTGTTCGCGGATGTTCGCCATCTCGATCATGTACGGGTTCAATCCCGCGCGCTCGACTGCACGTGAAAAGATGCGATAGTGCATCGTGGGCGAACAGGCGGCGACGACCACCCGGTCGAGGTGATGCTCCTGGATCGCGTCCTGGACCAGTTTTTGCCCCGGCTCGGAGCACATGAACATATAGTCGGTGGAAAAGACCACCTCCGGCGTTTCGCCGAGCGTCTGGGCGACGCGCTTGACGTCGACCGTCCCGGCGATATTCGAGCCACAATGGCAGACAAAGACCCCAATGCGTGACATGGTTAACCCTTGTCATTGCGAGTGGAGCGGAGCAATCTGTTCTAGCCGCAAGAGATTGTCCCTAGATGGCACAGCCATCCGGGATGTGCCACTTCGCGCCTCGCAATGATACCTACAGTGTTTGACAGATTCCGGTTGCGTCCGTCAAGTGCTTGTCGATATAGAGCTCTTTCGGCCCATACCCAAAGGCCAGCCCCATCAACTCGGTGATGTAAAAGATCGGCATGGCGAAATCGTCGCCCAGCCTGGCCT
>JBAVQS010000352.1:0-14166 GCA_049694275.1 Anaerolineae bacterium
CGCAGCAAGCGGCGGGCGCGCTGACGTCGTCTTGCCAGTTGCTGAGTTGTACCGAAAGGTCTCATACTGCACATTATCGCACATCCGAGAGCCTTCCGGACATTAATTAATCAAAACTCTGTAATCAGCTTCGTCGTGGCCATTATCGCCGCCCGCATCCCCATCTACATAGAACTCGTACAATTCTAACCATTTGAGTCCATTGAAACTCTTGGCCACTTGAATCTCGGACAGAGCCGCCGGATATTCTTTGCCGCCCTTGCGAACCCATGCGATAATCCCGCGGTTCATTGAGGTCCGGTGATTGTCGATGCCGATAACCTCAACCATTTCGCCCAAGACCCGGGCCTTGAAAGGAAAGGGCAACTTGTCTTCGATGGTGGCTGCCAAACCCGAGAATTGCTCATCCGCTCCGTAACAGTCAACCAGAGCCTCTTCAAGCATCTTTTCCAGTTGTCGCTGGGATGTTTTGAACTTGACCATGGCAGAATGTCTCACTTGATAACGACCAGTAACTGTCCCTGCTCGACCTTGTCTCCGGGTTTCACCTTGATATCGCTAACGGCACCCGCGCGAGGAGCGCGCAATTCATTTTCCATCTTCATGGCTTCGAGGATCAATACCCCCTGCCCCGCCTTGACCTCTTGCCAGACCTCGACCGGGATGCCCTTGACGAGTCCCGGCATCGGGGCCTTGATGAGAATGTCACCGCCGGTCTGTGCTACTTTGCCAAGCCCCTTACCGATCTTGCGCATCCGCTCGTCCTCAACCGCAACCATAAGCTGTTCATCGCCGATTGAGACGCGAAATTGATCGCTGCCGCAGCGCTCGACCAGCACTTCGAACGAACGATTATCCATCAAGAGGGAATAAAGCGTACCCCCGTCGATACCGCGAAAGTCGATGGAATGTGGCTCCCCGTTCACCCGGATCGCATTGTCCACCCCGACCTCGATTTCGTACGCGCGCTCGCCAATCGTCGCCGTATATTTCATGTTTCAGCTCACTTGAACGTGCCAGAGATTTCGCGCCGTGACAACCGGATTACCTCGCGTCCCGCCAGCCGGCCTGGCGCCAACCGCCGCGCCCGTTGGAAGAGGTTACCGGTACGGTCATCGCGTGTTGGCGCTGTTCGTGCGCCGCCAGGGCTGCGGCAATCGCCGCAATCACTTCGGTCTCTTCTGTGTGCGCAGGGGACAGATTCACCTTGTTTTCCAAAAAGTGCGTATCAAAGACCCCGCCGATAAAATTGGTGCTCGACATGATACGTTGGTGGAAGGGAATGGAGGTCGATAAACCGACAATCCGGAATTCGCTCAGGGCCCGCTTCATTCGCATAATAGCTGCGCCGCGCGTTTCACCCCACACGATCAACTTGGCAATCAGAGGATCGTAATAGAGTGACACCTCGTAACCTTCATAAATGCCCGTTTCGAGACGGACTCCCGGGCCGGTCGGCTCGATCAGATTGCTAATCTTGCCGGTCGAAGGGAAAAAGTTGTTAAAGGGATCCTCGGCAGTGATACGGCACTCGATAGCCGCCCCGCGCAGGCGAATGTCTTCCTGCTTCAGGTGCAGCGGGCGGCCCGAGGCAATGCGCAATTGCTCCTTGACGATATCCACACCTGTCACTAACTCGGTTACAGGGTGCTCGACCTGCAACCGGGTGTTGACCTCAAGAAAGTAAAAATTCATATGGCTATCGACCAGGAACTCGACCGTTCCCGCGTTGACATAGCCTGCCTCGCGCGCCAGCCGGACCGCGGCTTCGCCCATGCGCTTGCGCAAGCTGGCGTCCAGGACCGGCGACGGAGATTCTTCGATCAGTTTCTGATGGCGGCGCTGAATCGAGCACTCGCGCTCACCCAGATAAATGACATTCCCCTTGTTATCCGCCAGAATCTGAATCTCAATATGGCGCACACTGGTCAGTGCGCGTTCGATATAGACCCGTCCATCCCCAAACGCGGCCTCGGCCTCGCTGTGAGCACGCGCCAGGGCCCCCGGCAATTCGTCAGGGGTGTTGGCGAGGCGCATCCCCTTACCGCCGCCACCCGCCACCGCCTTGACCATCACCGGGAATCCGATGCGCTCTTGAGCCAGAGCAATCAATTCCGCATCGGGCAGAACATCATAGGCGCCGGGGACAGTGGGAACATTGGCTTTTTGCGCCAACCGGCGCGCTGCGACCTTTCCCCCCAGCATTTCTATGACATCCCCCGACGGCCCGACAAACGTGATACCGGCCGCCACCGTCGCCCGAGCAAAATTGGGATTCTCAGCCAGAAAGCCATAGCCGGGATGAATGGCATCCGCCCCAGCCCGTTTGGCAACCTCAATCAGCTTGTCGATCCGGAGGTAACTGTCACGCGCGGGGGCCGGGCCGATATTATAAGCCTCATCGGCATAGCGAACGTGCAGGGCATTGCGGTCGGCATCTGAAAAAACCGCAACCGTTTCGACTCCCAGTTCACGGCAGGCACGCAAGATACGGACGGCAATCTCGCCGCGATTCGCAACCAGGACTTTTTTAAACATGAATGATCCTCGACCGAACCCCGCCGGGTTTTTACAGACCCTTTGGGTCTTGTCCTGCGAGACGACGTTTAACTTCGTACAATACTACACCTACCGAAACGGCAAGATTCAGCGAATCGGCGGAGCCGGACATGGGGATGCGAATTGCTGTATCGCCTTGCGACCACTCCTCGTCACGCAGGCCTTCCCCTTCACTTCCAAACAAAAACACGGCGGGCAATGTGAACGGGGCCGCCCAATAGAGCAGCGGCGCACGCGCAGAGGTGGTGATAATGCCCACACCCTGCGAGCGACACCAGGTCGCCAGGTCATCATTTGCTGCGACACGCGCCGTCGGGACCCGAAACAGCGTCCCCATGCTTGCCTTGACGGCCGTGGGATGATACGGGTCTGTGCTATGGCCGACTAGAATGACCCCGCTGGCGCCCGCGCCATCAACAGTCCGGATTATCGTTCCGAGATTCCCTGGATTCCCCACGTCTTGCACGGCGACGAAAAATGAAGAGGGTCCAGCGTCAAAATTGGCAAGCGTCCGTTGGTTGATCCGGACGAGAGCGCCCAACCCGGATGGATGGTCACGCTCGGCAATGCCCTCGTACACTCGGGGACTCACCCGAACAATACGCGTCCCTGCCCGGCGCTGGGCCTCGATCATCTGCCCGGCTGCCTCGCTGGTCAGCAACTCGGGCGCAATCACAATCACCTCAACCGACGCCCGGCTCTCGACCGCCTCCCACACCGGACGAATCCCTTCGACGAAAAAGGCCCCCTCTGCCTCACGATGCTTGCGCTGCGCTAGCAACCGAATCCGCCGGATGAGCGGGTTGGCAATGCTCGTGATGACCGGTTCGCTCATCCCGCCTCAGACGCTGGCGCTTGGTCCAATTGCTTGAGCAACCAGGCGGCAAGATCCCTCAGGCTCTCCTGACTGATCTCGTGCGCCATCGGATATTCCCGGTAGGTCAACGCGACGGGCAACTTGGTGAGAAACGCATGGCTGTCGCGCCCATATTCAATCGGCAGCACCTGATCATAGAGGCCATGCTGGACCAGCACAGGAAATCCCTTGAGACGCTCGGGCGAAACCGTCTGCGGGCGCACTTCGGGCAAGATTCTTCCGCTCAGCGCCGCCACCCCTGCCAGGAGATCGGGACGTGTCAACATCACACTCCCACTCATAATCGCGCCCTGGCTGAATCCCAAAAGATAAACCTGTCGCGGATCGGCGCGATACGCCTGCACTGCCTGCTCAACGAACTGGGCAAGCATCTGGCGGCTCTTTTCAGCGTCCTCCGGATTGGCATGTGGGCGGTTGCCAATCCATTGCACACGGAACCAGGCATAACTGCCGGGCATGAGTGTCAGCGGTCCGCGGGCGGAAAGGACCAGGAACCGCGGATCGAGATAGGAAGCTAACCCGAACAAGTCCTCCTCATTACTGCCGACCCCGTGCAGCATGATAAGCAGAGGAGGTTTTTCGCTCACTACTTTTGCCTGGTGTACGAGATGATAGAGAACAAGATTTTCGCCAGCCATTATTTGGTTGCTCGTGCTCTCAAATTACAGGGGCATATTTCCGTGTTTTTTCGGCGGGTTGGTATCGCGCTTGTTCTGGAGCATTTCGAGAGCGGCAATGAGATGCGCGCGGGTGGTGTGCGGCTCGATCACGTCGTCGATATACCCGCGCCCTGCCGCCACGTATGGGTTGGCAAAGTGATCTTTATAATCCTTGACCAACTGTTGGCGCGCCAGCTCCTTATCACTCGCCCCCGCAATCTCGTCGCGATAGATGATATTGACCGCGCCGTCGGGTCCCATCACGGCAATTTCGGCGGTCGGCCAGGCCAGGTTCACATCGCCGCGCACGTGTTTCGAATTCATAACATCGTACGCGCCGCCATAGGCCTTGCGCGTAATGACTGTCACCTTGGGCACGGTGGCCTCGCAATACGCATAAAGCAGCTTGGCGCCGTGGCGGATAATTCCATTATGCTCCTGCCCCACACCCGGCAAAAAGCCCGGCACATCCTCGAACGTAATCAACGGGATATTGAAACAGTCGCAAAAGCGCACAAAACGCGCCCCCTTGACCGAAGAGTTGATGTCCAGCACCCCGGCGAGCACCATCGGCTGCTGTGCAACAATCCCCACGACTCGCCCATTCATCCGCGCAAACCCGACGATAATGTTCTGGGCATAATGCTCATGCACTTCCAAGAACTCGCCGTCGTCCACGACATGATGGATTACCTCTTTCATGTCGTACGCCTTGCTTGGATTCTCCGGCACCAGGGAATCGAGCGCCTCGTCAGCGCGTAGCGGGTCATCTGTCGACGGCTTGTGCGGCGGGTCTTCGGCATTGTTCTGGGGCAGGTAACTCAATAACTGGCGGACCGCGTTGAGTCCCTCTTCCTCGTTGTGCACGGCAAAGTGCGCCACACCGCTCTGGCTGTTGTGCACCATTGCCCCGCCGAGCTGGTCATGCGTCACATCCTCGTGAGTCACCGTCTTGACCACATCGGGACCGGTGACGAACATATAACTCGTGTCCTTGACCATCACGATGAAATCGGTCAGCGCCGGGGAATAGACCGCGCCGCCGGCGCACGGGCCGAGGATGACGCTGATCTGCGGAATGACGCCGCTCGCCAGCGTATTACGCAAAAAGATATCGGCATAGCCGCCGAGCGAAACGACGCCCTCCTGAATCCGGGCGCCGCCCGAATCGTTCAGGCCGATGAGCGGAGCGCCATTCTTGAGCGCCATATCCATCAACCGCACAATCTTTTCCGCATGAGCTTCGCCCAGGCTACCGCCGACAACGGTAAAATCCTGGGAAAAGATATAGACCAAGCGGCCATTGATGGTGCCATACCCGGTGACAACGCCATCGCCATAAAAACGCTGCTTGTCCATGCCAAAAGCGGACGCACGCGAGGTAACAAACATACCCAGTTCCTGAAAAGAACCTTCGTCCAGTAACAGGTCGATGCGCTCGCGAGCGGTGTATTTGCCCCTGGCGTGCTGCTGCTCGATGCGCTTTTGGCCGCCGCCCAGCCGCGCCTCTTCGCGCATCCGCCGCAGTTCAAGTATCTTTGGGTCGTCAGACATGAGTTACTCCAATGTAGCCTGGCCGTTTCGTCATATTCCCAGAGTGTTGCGGGCGACCACCATCCGCTGGATCTCGCTCGTACCTTCATAGATCTCGGTAATCTTGGCATCGCGGAAATAGCGCTCGACCGGCAGTTCCTTGGAATAGCCGATACCGCCATGGACCTGGATCGCCTTGGTGGTCACCCACATGGCAGTCTCGCTGGCATAGAGCTTGGCCATCGACGCCTCGCGGGTAAAACGCTCATGCCGCATCTTTTTCAGCGCGGCGTTATAGATCAACATGCGCGCCGCTTCGACGCGCGTCGCCATATCGGCAATAATCCATTGAATCGACTCGAACTCGCCGATCTTGCTACCGAACGCCTCACGCTGCCGGGCATACGCCACCGACGCCTCGTACGCGGCTTCGGCAATCCCCAGCGCCTGCGAAGCGATGCCGATGCGCCCGGCGTCGAGGACGCTCATCGCAATCTTGAACCCCTCACCCTCTTGCCCCATGCGGTTCGTTTCGGGCAAAGAGTAATTCTCGTAAAACATTTCGCAGGTGGCGCTGGCGCGGATGCCCAGCTTGGGCTCTTTTTTGCCACGGGTAAGGCCGGGCAGCTTGGTATCGACTAGAAAAGCGGCGGTACCTCGGTGTCCTTTGGTGGGATCGATGGAGGCGAACAGAACGATATAATCGGCCACCGGACCGCTGGTGATCCACGACTTGTGCCCGTTGATTACATACTCACCGCCGCGTTTGACCGCGATCGTCTTCATGTTCCCGGCATCGCTTCCAGACTGTGGCTCGGTAAGGGAATAGGCGCCCAGGGCCTGGCCAGACGCCAGCGGGGTCAGATATTTTTGCTTTTGCTCCTCGGTGCCAAACTTGTTGAGGCCATAGCAGACCAGCGAGTTCTGGACAGACATGATAACACCGTGCGAAGCATCGACCTTGCTGATTTCCTCCATCGCCAGCACATAGCAGAGCGTATCCAACCCGCCGCCGCCGTACTCTGGCGGGATTTCGATTCCCAGCAGGCCGAGTTTCCCCATCTTTTTGACCGTCTCGTAAGGAAATTCCCCGGTCTCGTCGATCTTGGCTGCAATCGGCGCAATTTCATTCTGTGCAAATTCGCGCGCCAAATCGCGTATTGCTTTTTGCTCTTCGTTGAGTTCGAGATCCATAGTCGTTATGCCTTTCTAAATCATTTCGATTGCCACGGCGACCGCTTCACCGCCGCCCAGGCACGCCGAGGCGATGCCACGTTTGCCGCCCCGCCGCCGGAGCTCGTACATCAGCGTGACGAGGATTCGCGCGCCGCTCGCGCCAATCGGGTGGCCAAGCGCAATTGCGCCGCCGTTGACATTGACCCGGTTCCAATCCAGCCCCAGTTCACGTCCATCGGCCAAGGTCTGGGCCGCAAATGCTTCGTTCAATTCATACAGATCGACATCCTCGATCTTCCAGCCAAGCTTGTTCACCAACCCGCGAATGGCAGCGATCGGCGCCCAGAAAATCCTTTTCGGCTCGACGCCTGTCTGGTGATATCCTGCCACGCGCGCCCAGGCTTGACGACCGTTCAGTTGGTCTTCGCCGACGAGTACAAACGCCGCGCCACCATCTGACAGCGGGGGCGCATTACCAGCGGTGACAGTACCCTCTTCCTGAAAAGCAGGTTTGAGCTTGGCGAGGACGTCTAAGGAGGTATCTGCACGCGGCGTCTCGTCGGTCACATAAAGCTCGACCCCGCGCTTGCCCGGGATTTCGACCGCCACGATCTCATCCTTGAATTTGCCTTCCCTTTGAGCGGCGAGGGCGCGTTGATGACTCTGGTAAGAGAACTGATCTTGATCGGTGCGCGTCACTTGCATCTCTTGCGCAATGAATTCCGCCGCGTTTCCCATGTGCCAGTTGATAAAGGGATCTATCAAGCCGTCGTGAACCGTGGCATCGAGCGCGTGCTGATCGCCCATGCGCATGCCAAAACGAGCCTGTGGGAGGAGATAAGGCCCGCGGTTCATGTTTTCCATGCCGCCGGCGACAATGGTATTGGCATCGCCCGAACGGATCATGGCCGCGCCAAGCATCACGGTCTTGAGGGAAGAACCGCACACCTTGTTGATCCCCGTGGCGTTAATGGTGTTTGCAAGTCCTGCGCGGATGGCCGCCTGGCGGGCAGGCGCCTGTCCCAACCCAGCGCTGATCACATTTCCCATCAGGACCTCATCCACACGCTCCGGCTCGATGCCTGCGCGTTCGACCGCCCCACGGATAGCAATAGCCCCTAACTCGGTTGCGGGAATATCCTTGAGAGTGCCCTGGAACTTGCCGATGGGCGTTCGTGCCCCGCCAATAATCAATACATCCTTGTATTTCATAAAGCTCCGTTAAATCAGTCTTCGCCCGGCAGCATGTTCTTTCGTGAGAAAAGGCGCAAACGCAGCTATTTTACCTCAAAAGCACCCATTTGGCGAAGCCTCAAGTGCAAAGTTCTGGGCTCAGTTAGTTTGTTATGCAGGGTATCTTTTATTGCAATTGCTTGATCGAGCGCTTGAGCTTTTTGTACATGCTGTCAACATCTTCGGCCAGCACCCGCGCATTGCCAATAGTACTCATAAAGTTGGTATCGGCCCGCCAGCGCGGGACGACATGTACATGGAGGTGCTCGTGCAATCCAGCGCCGGCATCCGCCCCCTGATTAATGCCGATGTTGTATCCTTTCGGGCGAATCGCATGATCCAGCACACGGATGCCAGTCTTGACCATTTGCATAATCTCGAGCAGGGTTTCCTCCGGGATGAGCGTGATATCTGCCCGGTGCTCAATGGGCGCGACCATTAGCGCTCCCATGGTGTACGGATAACGATTCAGGATTATGAGCGCATCCTTGCCGCGCACGAGGAGTAAATTCCTGGAATCGTTCTTGGGGTCCTCCCGCCACGCTCTACAAATAAAGCAGTCCGAGTCTCCCGGCTTGTCGAACAGGTGATGACGCCAGGGCGCGTCGACGAGCGTTAGCCCGCTTCCCTCTCGCGCCGACGGCCTGGTTTTTGGAGTTTTCTTCGACGCCATTTTTGAATCGGGTTACCGCTCCTCATCCTTCTCAATTACTATAGGAAAAAGGAGCCGGTTTGCCGCCATTGTTTCTCCTTGCTATTTCCGTACGCCTTTGTCATAGACCTGCGGATTGACGCACGTCGGTAAGCGCTCGCCTTTCAAGCCGGCGATCAAGTTTCGGGCCGCTATCTCGGCCATCTTGCCGCGGGTGACGACCGAGGCGCTGGCAATATGCGGGACGACAAGAAGATTGGGCAGCGTCAACAGGGGGCTGCTCATGGGGAGCGGCTCGGGTTCGGTCACATCGAGCGCGGCGGCGAGAATCTGACCGCGCTTGAGCGCATCATAGAGCGCCGCAGGGTCTACGACCGGGCCGCGCGCTGTATTGATCAAAATCGCGTTCTTTCTCATCTTGCTGAACGCAGCCGCGTTAAACAGGTGGCGCGTGTTCGGGTTGAGGTCGGTATGGATCGTGATAAAATCGGATTCGCCAAGCAGTGTATCCAGATCCACATACGTGACGCCCATCGACTTTTCGAGATCCTCGCGGCGATATACATCATAATAAAGGACGCGCATCCCAAAGCCGCTCGCCCGTTGGGCCATCCCCTGCCCGATACGCCCAAACCCGAGAATGCCGAGCGTCGCGCCGTGGATGTCCTGGCCCATCAACAACATCGGGCCCCACGTCTCCCACTTGCCGGCGCGCACATAATCGGCGCCCTCGACCACACGGCGTGCGGCAGCCATCAGCAAGGTAAAAGCAAAATCGGCGGTCGTATCCGTGAGCACACCCGGTGTATTGCCAATGGGAATCCCCCGCTCGGTCGCAGCAGGAATGTCAATGTTATCAAACCCAACTGCCATGTTCGAGATTACTTTGATCTGGGGATTGGCATCCATGAGCGCAGCATCCATGCGATCGGTCAACAGGGAAACGACCCCCTGCTTGCCCTTGAGATGCTCGAGCAGCACATCGTGCGGCGGAGGGAGCTCGCTTTCCCATAAATCCATCTCTGTATTTTCACGGATCAGATCGAGCCCTTGGTCGGGGATAATGCGGGTGACAAAGACTTGGGGTTTCATATCTCCTCTTCTTTGAGTGTAGATTACCGAGCTATTCGTGTGACACATCGGAATGATGTGGAGTTTAGCAGAAATAGCGAGGAGAGTCAAGGTAAAACCGGCAAGTATCAATCCATCTTGGGCGACGAAGAAGAATCAGAGGTGGTTGCCAGCAAGGGAATCGACATACTCGATTTGGCGTGGTCGCGGAGGATGGTATAATCTTGCCACAGGATAAAGATGCCAATCATCGGCCGAGAAATTCTGCGATACGAACAGGTAAGCTCGACCAATGACCTGGTCCGCCAATGGGGACATGACGGCGCCCCCGAAGGGCTGGTGGTCATGGCCGAGGAACAGACCGCGGGACGTGGGCGCATGGGACGCCAATGGATCGCGCCCAAAGGCAGTTCACTGCAATTCTCAATCCTACTCCACCCACCCCTGGCGCCGTTGGAAGCCTATCGCCTCACTTCCGTCACTGCCATCGCTATCGCGGCGACGCTCCGAGATGAGCTACGGCTCTCTCCTACACTCAAGTGGCCGAACGATGTCCTATTGAATGAAAAGAAATGTGCGGGTATCCTGATAGAGACGGTCGTAGAAGGGAATATGCTTGCCCTTGCTATTCTGGGGATCGGGCTGAATGTCAACTATGCCATGCGCGATTACCCGGACCTGACCCCTTTTGCCACGACCCTTGCCGATGAACTTGGTCACCCGATCGACCGGGCTGCGCTGGAAGGCGCCCTCTTGAGCCACCTGGACGACTATTACCAGCGGCTGTGTGCGGGCGAGGATTTTTACGCCGAATGGCGCGCCCAACTGAGCACTCTCGGTCGCCGGGTACGAGTCGCAACGCCGGACGGCATAGAGGACGGAATTGCTGAGGATGTGGCACGCGATGGAGCACTTTTATTGCGCTGTGACGACCGGTTGGTCCGGTTCTATGCCGGGGATGTGACAATCGTCAAGCGCGCCGACTAGTTATCGATTAGTAAACAGAGAGGGAAGAATCCATGTCATCCATTTTTCCAGGACTGGGCGAAAAAGCCGCAGCCGAGAGCGAGGCGGCGCCTGCATACAAGGAAAACACGCTCGTCCTGACCTATCGCCATTGGTTCGTTATCTCGCTCCTCGTCCTCTTTAACGTCGTCATCTTTGGCTGCATCTTTCTCGTGGCGATGGGCAAGATCCACTGGGGAGGCTAGACAGGCTACGGGCACAGGTCACAAGCTACAGGCAGCCCTTTTTAGCCCGGAGGCGACCTGTAGCCTGTGACCTGCAACTTGCTATGGTGTGAGTGTTAACATCCCGGCTTTATCCTTGTCTACGGCGGTACGTGTAAAAAGGAACGGCACATACTTGACGTCGCGCCAGAGCGGTGTTAAATCGGTATAGTGCGGACTGAGCGCCTGGCCCGACTCGCCCGTGCCCTGAATCCAGAGTGACTGGTCGAGGTTCGACAAGTCGATGATCTCACGCATGGATGAAATCACTACGGTCGTGTACGGGTCGTTCTCCTCAAAGTGGCTGTTGTCCACCGTATACCCGTCGCCCACCATCCGCGCCGGGCCATAGTTCAAGATCCGGTCGAGTGGCTGTTTCGACCCAAAGGGATGCGCAAACGTGACCGTATGGATGCGACCCCACTGCCAATCCGGCGGCCAGTCGCCGAATTGACTCCCCAGCCAGTCTACCCCCTCCAGGTATGCTTGCAGCAGCCGGTCGTCGCGCGTCTCTTTTTGCGGCGTCGCGGGGTTATCCCAGAGCACATTATTCGGATCGTCGAGGAGCTGATCGATTAAAAGCCGGTGAATGTCGCCGCGATCGGCGTACGAGTTGAACAGGTCTGTGCCTAACTGGGCCTGGAACAGATCGCTCAAGAGTTTCATATAAGTCACTTCGAGAATCGTTCCCCCGACAGAATCATCTTTCAGCATCCCATCCCACTGCTGCACATAGGTGAGGGCGCGTTGGCCTAAAAAGCCGGTTGGCTTGTAGGTGACGATATACTTTTGCAGCTTGACCAGATGCGCCGCATAGAGATCGCCCTGAATCTGTTGGAAATCCGCCGGCGATAGCTTGTCCTTGGATTGAATCAGTGCATTGATGCGACGCGCGCGGAAAGGCGCATCATAATCGCGCGCGATGAAATAGCGATAGTCGTTTGGCACGACCTGGTTATTGGCGGTCGCGATATAATGCGAGGAGGGATTATAGAGAAACGGGAGCTCCTCAAACGGCACATACCCTGTCCATTCATACTCGCCGGAGCTGCCATCCACCGGAATCATACCGGTCCCCTGGGCGCGAATGGGAATCCGTCCTGGCATCTGATAGCCGATATTCCCATCGATATCCGCATAGACGAAATTCTGCGCTGGCGCATCCCATAGCTTGAGCGCATTCCGAAAGTCGTCCCAGTTCTGTGCGCGGTCGAGATTGTAGACCGCATGGAACAGCGTGCTCGGCTCGCGCGTCGCCGTCCATTGCAGGGCTAGCGTCGTCGTCACATTCTTGAGCACGGGCGTCATGACGGGACCGTGTCGCGTGTACTGGATGGAAAATGACACATCCTTTCCGCCGTTGACATGAATCACCTGGGGCTCAACCTGCATATCCTGCCACTGGCCCTGATACCAGTACTGGTTCGGATTATTGGGGTTGACCTTTTCAATATAGAGGTCCTGCACATCCGGCCCGGTATTGGTCACACCCCAGGCGATACGCTGGTTGTGGCCGATGACGACCCCGGGCGCTCCGGGAAAGCCAAACCCGACAACATCCAGCGGGCACGCATCAGAAACCGGCTGGCAGTGCAGGCCGAGCATATACCAGACCGACGGCATGCTGATGCCGAGATGCGGATCGTTGGCCAGGAGTGGTTTACCCGTGGTTGAGCGCGTGCCATCGACCACCCAGTTGTTTGAGCCAATGCCCGAGTGATACAGATTGAGCGACGCATTGAGCGCCGATAGGTCCTGCAAATCCACCGGCCCCACCGATTGGACCGGGGCCGTCGATTGAGCGACGGTCTGTCCGCCATTCCCGGAATCGAGCGAATACTTTTTCAGGTCGGGGGAAATAATAAAGGGACCATCCGCCGGAAACGGCGGAAAGAGCTGTGCGGCCCGCTCTGCGCCAACCGCGTCCACCATACGAACCCGCATGAGCTCGTCTGGATAGTTCATCCCCAGGTCATAGTTAAGGACTTTGGCCCAGACGAGGCTGTCGAGCGGCTGCCAGTCCGCAGGATGCACCCCAAGCAAAGTAAACTCGATGGGTAGCGTATCAGAATGGGTGTGAATAAAGGCATTCACGCCGTCGGCATATTTCTGGAGATAACCGCGCATTTGTGGATCAAGCGCCGCGAGGTCGGCGCGGGCTGCGTGATCCAGGCCAATGGTTCGGAGAAACTTGTCCACGTCCACTGTTGTCCGGTCCGCGCTATATGGAATGTCGCCAAACAGCTCCGCAAGTTGTCCATGCCCAACATGCCGGTCCAGTTCCATCTGCCACAGACGATCCTGCGCCTGCACGTACCCTTGCGCAAAAAAGAGGTCGTCGATATTATCCGCATAAATGTGCGGCACGCCTTTCGAGTCGCGAATCACCTGAACCTGGTTTTTGAGACCGCGCACCTGAAGAGTTCCGCCAGTCTGCGGAAAAGACCGAGAGACAAACCAATACCCACCGCCCACGACAATCAGCGCGACGAGCACGAGTATGAGGACAATTACCTGGAGCGAACGAAGCAAGGTTCGAAGCATATTTCTCCTTGGCGTACGGAATTGTGTGCTTTCATTTTACAAGCATCAGTGCGGGCAACAAAACCAGTGACGACTCACATTCGCGCAGATTTTTCGTTATCAAGAACTTGATAATTTTCAGAATTTCAATATAATATTTGTGTTTCCTCTCCGGGCGATTTAGCAAGCATAAATATCTGATGCGAAAAAGCACTAACGCTAAATGCCTTCACTGCGGGACTGCGTTACCTTGGTACGCTTTGAAATATTGTAGTAATAGTTGCCAGGCAGCTTACGAGCACGAGCAGTATATCAAAGCATGGAAAGAAGGCCAGGTAACAGGGATCAAGGCAGACGAAGCAATATCGGATCACGTCCGTAGATATCTCATTGAGAAATACGGCGAGCAATGTTCTCGCTGCGGTTGGTGCGAGCGCAATCCTGTAACTGGGCAGGTGCCAATTACAGTTCACCATATCGATGGTAACAGCCATAACAATCGCGAAGAGAACCTTCAGTTGTTATGCCCTACAGAGTTTTGATTAATTAATGTCCGGAAGGCTCTCGGATGTGCGATAATGTGCAGTATGAGACCTTTCGGTACAACTCAGCAACTGGCAAGACGACGTCAGCGCGCCCGCCGCTTGCTGCGGC
>JBAVQS010000353.1:0-14502 GCA_049694275.1 Anaerolineae bacterium
GGTATACGGCATGCCTGGAGCGACTGGCCCCCGATCCGCACAAGCTCCTGGTGGCGCCGTACTATATGGCGCAATACCTGTACCTGCACTATCCTATTCGCGGGGCTTTTGTACCCGCCAATCCGGCGACTCTGGCCCTGCTCAAAAACAGATATGACATCGGGCTTGTAATCGGGCGAACGACGGACGGCGAGGACTTGCAGGAGAGCACGCTGACCATGACAGACCTGAAGGCGGCCGGGTTGGCGCTCGCCGGGGAAATGACGTGCGGAGAGAGCGAGACGTACCTGGTGTTTACCGGGGAGACTGGCAAATAATAAAACATCAAGCGTCAAGCGTGAATTGTCGAGTATAGAGGCAAATGCACGTAACAGGAAATTATCGAATCGCGAGTGAGTTGTGATATAATCCGCTAATCTAAAGCTTATTTTGCGATCCCAATAGGAGTTGGTGAAATGGCAACGACAGATCTCATCGTCCGCGTCGGCGGTGATTCGGCGGCGGGCGGTATTGTCACGACGGGCGAGATCTTTGCCCGTATTGCGGCATTTTCCGGTCTCGAGATTTATACGACCCGCACCATCCCCGCTGAAATCAAGGGCGGTCACGTCATGTTCCAGGTGCGCGCCTCGAATGCGCCGGTGCATTCACAGGGCGACGAAGTCGACATGTTGATCGCTTTCGATCAAGAATCGATCGACCGCTATTACACTGTGGTCAAGACCGGTGGCTTTTTGATTTACAATGCCAACGATGGCGCCCCCCCATCGGCTGCTGGCATCAAAGAATATGGGCTGCCGCTCAACGACCTGGCCAAGTCCATCAACTTTACCCGAGGGCGCAATATTATTGCCATCGGCGCCATGGTCAAATTGTTCGATCTCCCTTACGACCAGGCCGCTGAGGTCGTCAAGCGACAGCTCGGACGTAAAAAGGAATTGCTTGATCAAAACCTCCTGGCGCTCAAGACCGGGTACGACTATGTCGAGCAGAATATTTCAAAAGAATCCCCGTACCACCTCCTGCCCCCCGAAGGGGGTATCGCCGAAGACCGGTTGGTCATGAGCGGCAACCAGGCCCTCTCGATTGGAGCTATCGCCGCAGGCTGCCGGTTCTATGCAGGTTATCCGATCACGCCCGCCTCCGATATCATGGAATTTCTCGCCGCCGAGTTCCCACAGATCGGCGGGACGATGATTCAGGCCGAAGACGAAATCGCCGCCATCACCATGGCCGTTGGCGGATCGTACGGTGGACTGCGCTCGATGACCGCCACCTCGGGCCCTGGCCTCGCGTTGATGGTCGAGATGTTGGGCCACGCGGTGATGACCGAGGTGCCAGTCGTCATAGTCGATGTACAACGCGCCGGACCATCGACCGGTATGCCGACCAAAGTTTCACAGGGCGATCTGCGCCTCGCGCTCTTTGGGGGGAACGACGACGCTCCACGCATCGTCGTCGCAGCGGTCTCGGTCGAGGATTGTTTCTACCAGATGGTGAACGCGTTCAACCTCGCCGAGAAATATCAGACGCCGGTCATCTTCCTGACTGATCAGGATATGTCGGTACGCGTGGTGACGACACCGCCGTTCGCCTTGGACAAGGTCAAGCTGGAACCGCGCCTGTTGTGGAATCCTTCGAGCAACGGGAGCGGCGACCCTTACCTCCGCTACAAGATCACCGATAGTGGTATCTCACCCATGTCCCTGCCCGGCATGAAGGGCGGCCAGTATACCGCCGAGGGTCTGGAGAAGATGGAGAGCGGCGCGCCCGAGTACACGTCGGAGCTGCACACGCGCAATTTCCACAAGCGCGATCGCAAGCTTCGCAATGCGCTGCAAGACTATCAGGCCTGGCACATGTATGAGGAATTCGGCGTCCCGGATGCCCCCGTCGCCATCGTTGGCTGGGGCTCGACGCTCGGTCCCGTACGAGAAGCGGTCGAACGGGCCATCTCGGAAGGGATGCCAGTCGCGGTGCTCTATCCCAAATTGCTCTATCCGCTGCCGCACGAACATATCGGGGCATTTATCGAGCACCGCCAGGCGGTCATTATTCCCGAACTGAATTTTTCAGGCCAGTTCGCTCGCACGATCCAGGCCGACTTTGGCCGCGAGTTCATCCGTCTGAACAAGTACGGGGGTATCCCGTTCCTGGCGCGCGACATCTATAACAAGATCAAGGAAGTCTACGAGGGAATCAAGCAAAAAGTCGCCTAGTTACAAGAGACACTCTCGCACAGGATTTCGAGAGGTGAGTCTCGGAGAAAATGAAATGATAATAGAACAACCGACATTCAAATTTGAACCGGCCAATCTGAAACCGCAAGACTACAAGAGCGAAGTCAAACCGATCTGGTGCCCCGGCTGCGGCGACTTTGGCGTGCTCTCGGCCTTTTACAAGGCGATCTCCGACCTGCACATTCCACAAGAACAGTTGGTGATTGCATCGGGCATCGGATGTTCGGGCCGGTTCCCGGCGTTCTGCAATGCCTATGGGTTCCACGGCGTCCACGGGCGCGTGCTCCCACTCGCCACGGGCATCAAGATGGCGCGGCCGGACCTGCACGTCGTCGCGGTGGGCGGCGATGGCGATGCATTCTCCATCGGGATGGGACACTTTCCACATGCGGCGCGGCGCAATGTCAATATCACCTATATCGTCATGGACAATGAGATTTACGGTCTGACCAAGGGCCAGCCCTCTCCGACAAGCCCCGTATCGATGGAACGCAAGGCCTCGCCTTATGGCACGGTTGAGACTCCACTCAACCCGCTCATGCTCGCTTTTGCCGGCGGCGCGACATGGATCGCCCGCGGCTTTTCGAGCAAGCCCAAGGAACTGACCGAACTCATCAAACAGGCGATGCAGCACAAAGGCTTTTCGCTCCTGCAAGTCTATTCGCCCTGCGTGACGTTCTATGACACCTACGATCATTTCAAGGAAGTAACCAAGCCGCTGCCGGCGGACCATCACCCGTCGAATAAGGGCAAGGCCATGGAGTACGCCATGAGCGACAATCCGCTCTACTTGGGTCTCTATTACGAGGAAGATCGTCCGACCTACGACGAGGCATTTAGCGGCGTTCGCCAAAAGGCGACCAAGGGCGAATATTCGCTCGCTAAGGTCATGGACAAGTACAAACGCTAAGACCTCACCCCCTTACCCCCTCTCCTGTGCAGGTTTGCACAGGAGAGGGGGAGGAGAATTGAATCCTGCGTGATCACCATCGCCGCGTTCGCGAGAGCGGTGTGTTTGTAACACAGGAGAGGGGGAGGAAAATGTAATGGCTGATCCGATTGAACTGGCGCCTTCCCCGGTCAGACGGCATCCCGACTGGATCCGGGTCAAGGCGCCAATTGGTGAAAAATATACGCATTTAAAGGGGCTCGTGCGGACTCTGCACCTGAATACGGTGTGTGAGGAAGCGCTCTGCCCGAATATCGGCGAATGTTGGGGCGCCGGCACGCTCACGATCATGATCCTGGGCGATGTCTGTACGCGTGCCTGCCGTTTTTGTGCGGTGACTACCGGCAATCCGCGGGGCGTAGTGGATATGGACGAGCCCCGCCGGGTGGCTGAGGCGGTGGCCGATCTGGATTTGAATTACATCGTCATCACCTCGGTGGACCGGGATGATCTGCCGGATCAGGGGGCAGAAATCTTTGCCGAAACCGTCCGCCAGATGAAGATTCACACGCCGCGGACTCTCGTCGAGGTTCTCACACCCGATTTTAGCGGGCGTCCTGACCTGATGAAAAAGATTGTGGACGCCAAGCCCGAAGTGATTGCGCAGAATATTGAAACGGTGCGCCGGCTGACACATACTGTCCGCGACCGCCGCGCCGGTTATGAGCAGACGATGGGTGTTCTGCGTGCGGTCAAAGAGATAGACCCCACGCGGCTGACCAAGTCCTCCATCTTGTTGGGGTTTGGCGAGACGACAAAAGAGGTATTGGAAACGATGCGCGACCTGCGAGCCGCAGAGGTGGACATGCTCGCCATCGGACAGTATCTCCGTCCCACCGATAAAAAGCGACACTATCCGCTCGTCGAGTACGTGCATCCCGACCAATTCAAGTATCTTAAGGAGGAGGGGATGAAGATGGGATACAAGTTCATCGCCTCCGGGCCGTTGGTCCGAACCTCGTACAAGGCGTTTGAAGCGGCCTTGCTAATCGGTCAGGGAAAAGACTAGACCCCCGTAAAGGCCAGGTCCCATCTTGTCAAGGCAAAATGGGACCTGGTTTTTTCCATGTTTTGACACGCGGTCGGTTTCTGCTAAAATCGTTTGACTATGCCAGACCGGATCATATTGCGCGGCGCGCAGTTTCACGGTAAACACGGCGTCAGCCCTGAAGAGCGCGTGGTTGGCGGGCGGGTGATCGTCGACGTTGAATTGGAATACGACACGACTGCGGCGGGGGCCTCGGACAACCTGGCCGATACCATTAACTATTCCGATGTCTTTAAAACCGTGCGCACCCAGGTCGAGGATCAGAATTTCAACCTGCTCGAAAGCCTTGCCCATCGCATCGCCGACACCCTGCTGGATCGTTTTCCGGCAATGGCGGTGACAGTCTATGTCCGCAAACAACCGCCGCCCATCAAGGGAATTGTCGAATCGGCCGGGGTAGAAATCCGCAAGAGTCGCTAAATATGGGGAATCCAATCGTACCCGGTGCGCGCATCCAGGAAAAGGAAAAGGGGGCGCACGGTCTGGTTATTGTTTATACGGGAGATGGCAAAGGCAAGACGACCGCGGCTCTCGGCATGGCCTTTCGCGCCATTGGCCGCGGGTGGAAGGTCCTCATGGTTCAATTCGGCAAAGGGTCATGGCATTATGCCGAGTTGGATACGGCCAAACGGCTGGCCCCTGATTTGGAAATCATTCCGATGGGCAAGGGCTTTTACAAAATCCTGGACGATCACTATACCGAAGACGAACACCGGACGGCCGCGCACGATGGATTGGAATTCGCCCGTAACAAGATGCTCTCGGGCGAGTATGACCTTTTGATCCTCGACGAGGTAAACGGGACGGTTACTGCGGGGCTGCTGACCGTGCAAGACGTTCTCGGGTTTTTGGATGAAAGGCCGCAAGACCTGTCACTCGTGCTGACCGGCCGCAATGCTGCGCCCGAAATTATCGAACGCGCGGATCTTGTGACCGAGATGCGCGAGATTAAACATCCCTATCAAAAGGGGATTCTCGCCCAAAAGGGAATTGACTATTAATCCCGCTTTTGAGACGTTCCGGCGGAACGTCTCTACCAGAAACAGATAGAGAGGCGCCATGGAAAACAGAACACTCAAGATTGGAGATGTCGCCCCAGATTTTAACCTGCGCGCCGCAATTACCAAACCCGAGGTCAAGCGCGTCGACATCAAGCTGAGCGACTGGCACGGCAAGCAGAACGTCGTCCTGCTCTTTCACCCCTTTGCATTTACTGCAACCTGAGACCGCCAGATTCCCTCGATGCAGGCGATTTGGTCCGAGCTCGAGGGATTGAATAGCCAGGTCCTGGCTATCTCATGTGATGCGGTTGCTTCCAAACAGGCGTGGGGCGTACATCTCGGCGGCATTTCGTTTCCGCTGGTTGCGGATTATTGGCCGCATGGCGCCATGTCCAGTGCTTATGGGGTCTTTAATTCCGAATTTGGCCGACCGGACCGCGCAACGATTATCGTAGACAAATCCGGCATTGTGCGATGGATCAAGATGTACGAACCTGGAACACTGCCCGAGACGGCCGAGCTCTTGCAAGCCCTGCGCGAGATGAAATAGGCGGCAGGATAGCGCATTATGGGGCTCAAGACCTTTACACTCGAAGAGGCTAATTCCTATATTCCACAGATCGTCGAATTGCTGACCGAGATGCAAGAGGCGCGCAAACAGATTGTGGAGAGCGCGCCCGAGGTGCAAGCGACGCTCAAGCATGCAGGAGGGAACGGCGGCAGCAAAAAGGCAAGCGAGCACTTGCTGCTCCTCCAACGCTTTCAGGTCGCGCACGCCACGCTGACGGATATTGGCTGCGAGCTCAAAGACCTCGAAATGGGGTTGGTCGATTTTCCCTCTTATCGGAATGAGACACTGGTCTATCTCTGCTGGAAGCTGGGAGAGCCACGCGTCGCGTACTGGCATGATCTCGATACCGGACTGGCCGGCAGACAACCGCTCGAGTAAGAAACCCACGGAAGGCATTGGTTCGTTGTTCAACCTACAAGCGCAAATCAAACAGTTAAAATCCCTCCTGCTCGATCCCTATTTGATCGGCGCACTGCTGCTCGCGCTCCTGGCTATTATCCTGGCGTATCAGTTCCGCTATCCGTTCTCGATTCAAGTCGGCGGCCCCATCGATGGCCCCTTGCTTTCTCACATCCATGCGCCACAGATCGAAAAACCCATCCCCACCCAGCGGATCCCGATGCGCTGGACGACAGGCGATAGTGAACTGCTCCTGAGCGATTGGGGCGCCGGCAATCCGCTCGAACTACAGGTGTCGCTGTCGCGCTGGCAACCCGACAATGGGATCGCCGACCTTACGTTAGAGGTCAACGGGCAAGAATTCGACAAGCCCCAGGCCGCAGGACAGGGTCGTCAGGATTACAAGCTCCCCATCACCGATCCACAGTTTCTGCAAAGCAACAATCTGAGTGTCAAGTTTCTGAGCGACACCTTCAATCCAAGCAAGACCATTCCCGGAAGCAAGGACGACCGAAACCTTGGAATTGAGCTCTATTCGATCAAGCTGACCCCGTTGCAAGAGGTCTCTGGACAATGGCGCGCGGTCGATGGCCTGGTCTGGGCGCCATTCAAGCTGCCCCCGCTCCGCACCAGCCTCGCGTTCATCGGCTCGGCCCTGGCGCTATATCTGGGGATGGTCCTGTTCAAGATTCCACGCCGGCTTGCATTCGGGGTTGTCGCAATTGCTACGATTGCCGCAGCAATTGGCCTGGTCTGGGTGCGGCCCTATCTTACCCTCTTTGCCGTTCCCTTTTTCGAGCTTCTGGTCCTATCGATTCTTATCGGGTTGTTCGCCCGCCTCATCGTCCCGCGCTTGCTGGCCTGGGGCGGTATCCGGCCAGTCGCCTGGGAACTGGACCTGCTGGCGCTGTTGTTTGCGTTTGCCTTTCTCGTCAAGATCGTATTTCTCCTCTACCCCCAGACGATCTCGTTCGACCTCCTGTATCATGCCCACCGACTGCAATGGGTCATGGAAGGGACCCTTTTCTGGAGCATCCCCTCCGGGGCAAACGAGTTTGGCGGCAAAGATGTCCCCTATCTGCCTTCGTACTATCTCTTTTTGGCTCCGTTCGCACGGTTCGTCAACGGGGAACTACTGGTCAAGCTGTCGGGTATTCTCCTTGACAATGTCACGATCGGGTTTATCTATTTTCTGGTCAAAAAGTATTTCGACGACGGGCGCGCCGGTCTGTTTGCGGCATGGATTTATATCGTCGTTCCACTCTCTTTCATCGCCATCTCGTGGGGCATTTACGCCAATATCTATGGCCAGTTCCTGACGCTGCTGCTCGTCGTCGCACTCGTCGAGGCATTCGACCGATTGACCACCCCGCGCGGGTTTATGGTGATTGCGCTGCTGTTCACGCTCACGCTCCTCTCGCACACGTCGGTGTTTGCCTCCATCGTGCCTATGTTCGCGATCTGGGCAATCCTCTTGTTGGCGCTAGACCGGGCGTGGGGTAAAAAGCCTTACTGGGCATTCATCGGAAGCATTCTGATTGCATCCGTCATTGCCTTTTTTGCTTATTACGCGCACTTTGTCGGACTAATGACGGCAGGGACCAGCCAGATTGTAGACGCGGCCTCTACAGAGGCAACCCGAAACCTGGGCGACAAGGGTCTGACCTTTTTGGATTTACTCCAACCCGCCCGCACGGAATTTATCGCTGTCCCGTTATACATCTATGCGGCCATGGTCGCCGGGTTCGGCTGGCTAATTTACCAGGCGCGTCGTACACCCACACGCGAGCGGTTCCTCCTGCTGACGATGCTGGCAGCCTGGTTCGCGGCCCTCGGCATCCTCATGTATACGCGCGCCGAGTTCGGGTTTTCCTCTCGGTACGTCAACTTTGCCATGCCCGCCATTGCCCTCTGCGCCGGCGCTGCGTTCTCATGGGTCTATGCACACGGGCTTGTCGGACGTGGCCTGGCGTTGGGCGCAGCCGCCTTCCTGGGCGCGCAGGGCGCATATCATTGGTTTGTGCTCGTCATGTACAAGTACCATTAGAAAATATGAAAACGGTTTGGCTCGTCAACCTGGGAACAGTCCCTTATGCAGAAGCGCTGGATCTCCAGCACCGGCTGGTCGCCGCGCGTAAACAGGGACAGTTGAACGACACCTTGCTGCTCCTGGAGCATCCCGCCGTATTTACGCTTGGACGCAATGGCCGGGATGAGCATATCCTCGCCTCACGCGAGTACCTGGACCAACTCGGCATTCAGGTCTATCGCGTCGAGCGGGGCGGCGATGTGACCTATCACGGGCCACGCCAATTGGTCGGGTATCCCATTCTCGACCTGCACAACTTCCGCATGGATATTGGATGGTATGTTCGCTCACTCGAAGAGCTACTCATACGCGCAGTCGGCGCGTTTGGGCTGAATGGCCGGCGGATCGGCGCCGAGAGCGATGGCCGGGACTCTAAACTGGTCGGGGTATGGGTTGATAACCCTTCCCAAGAACCGCTGGTTCGCCAGGTCCAGCCAGACGCCAAGATCGCTCAGATCGGGGCGCGCATCGAGAGCTGGATTACTTATCATGGGTTTGCGCTCAATGTCGATCCGATTATGTCGCATTTCGACCTGATCGTGCCTTGCGGGATCTCTGACAAACCGGTGACTTCGATGGCATTGGCGCTGGGTCGGCCAGTGGATATGCAGGCAGTGCGGCAAGTCGTGGCGCAAGAATTTGAGCATGCATTCAACGCCGAGTTGCGCGAAATCTCGGCGGATGAATTGAGACGACAGCCGGGCCTCCCGGCCTGATAGCGGCCCTCTGCGCACACCGGCGCGTGCAATCGCATTCCATGTCCAAGCAATCCTTGCCCCTATCGGTTCAGAACCGCCCCCGGTTCGAGTGGCAGGCCATTCTATTCCTCACGCTCCTCTCTATTTCCCTGTATGCCTGGTTCGCCTGGGACCAAATTCCCGCGATTGTTGGCGATCATAGCTGGTTTCTTCAGGTCTCGCGCCGCGTAGCTGCCGGGGAGACACTCTATCGCGATATCCTCTGGGCATACGGTCCGCTGCCCGTTATCTTTATGGCCTGGCTGGATCACTTTGGCAGACAGGATATTGCTTACTTTGCGATTCTGCATATTGCCATTGCAACAGGTGGGACCCTGACCCTCTATTACCTGCATCGCTATTATCTGACCGCACCCATGGCTGCGCTGGCCACCTTGCTCGTTATGTTTCTATTGGGTGGATGTTGGGCATTTCTGCGTGTCTATACACCGGGGATCGCGTTGGGCACACTGGCCTTGTTATTCACCCTCCTGGGATTGTTTGAAACCCTCGGCCGGGAGAACCAGAAAAGAGGCGGATTCTTGATCGGGGCGGGCGTGGCTGTCGCAGCGTTATCTAAACCAGAGTACGCGCTGGGTACGCTTCTCCTTTCCTTCATCGGACTTGTATTGTGGCGGACCTCACGCACATCATCCGTTCGGCGCGACTCACTTCCGCGAGGTATTGTGGGGGGGGTGGTCGGTGGGTTAGCAGCGGCATTGGCTGTCTATGCGTACCTGGCGACACAGGCGGGGCTAGGCAATGTCGTCGATGGACTGCGAGGGTACGACCAACTACAAACACTCGGCCTCTGTCTCCTCGATTATTATGGAACCGGCTCGGCGATTGCCGTCTTGACCGCGATAGGACTAATCGGCGTCGCCGCGCTCCTCGCTCACGCACTCTATCGCGCGCGCGGGTTGCGAGTCAAGCAAGTTGAGTTGATATTAGCAACAGCCGGTTTTTTGGGATATATCCTCGTCACACTGGCCTGGGCCAGCGCCTGGCTGCCGGCATGGCGACGCGGGCTCGTTTCACCCTTTGACCTGGCTACCTTTATCGCGTATCTGAAATCCTATCCGCCCCATCTGGTGTCTTACTATGAGGTCCAGGTTCGCCTTTTCCTTGAATTGGCGCTCGCCATCTTACTGCTCATCTTGCTCTGGAAATGGATCATGCGGATGCGACGAGACGAAAATGCCAACCCACAGCAAATCCTCGGATTGCTCGTTCTATTTTACATTCTCCTCGCTAACACGCGCGCGTTTCTGCTTGGCTTGAGTGATGGGCAGATTCCGGGGTTGATCCTCGTCCTTTTTGTCGCCCGGCCCGAATTGGGCTGGCAGGTCCCCGCGGTCCGGTTCCGCCCCAATCTGCGCCTGGCCCTCGCCGGAGCGCTCGCCCTCTTTTTGGTCTGGTCAAACCTGGAAACGGCATGGATCATGGTCCGTCCCAAAATCCCCTTTGAAACCCCCTACGGAACAGTTCTGCTAGATCATCCAGAGTTATCACTACCTCTCCAGGCCATCCGGTACGTTGAGGCCAACACGACGCCGAATGATGGCATCGGAGTCATGGGAAGCTTTCCGGTCATCTACTATTTGACGGGACGGCAAAATCCATTTCGTCAGGATTTTGTCATGCAAGGAGTGGGGGATAACGCAAAGGATGCACAGGACTATATCGAGCGACTGGATCGTTTGCGGCCTGCGCTCATCCTCGTGCCCGAGGGCAACCTCAATCCAGGAATGCCAATCGGGTCTATCAACACGGATGATCCGCAGTCCGGCTGCGCTCGCCGGGGGCTATTTGGAGAGGCCGCGCCGGCCATTGCCCAGTATATTACCGCACACTATCGGCTGGATGCAAGGCTAAGCGAAGATGGATGGGAATTTGCGGCGTTCAAGCGAACGAACTAAGGCGAATTCCACGTGGCTTTAAGGCATCGGCGTAGGGGCAATCCCTTGTGGTTGCCCCCGGCTTGGGCAGGCACAAGGCGCTGCCCCTACGACCAGACCGTAAATGGAATTGGAATTCGTGCTAGTGGCAAGAAGCTCAAGCTCGCCGGGAGATTGAGGCGGGTTACGGCGCAACCTCCCAGCGATTGATATTCCAGTAGGGACCGGCAAAGGAACTGGGGACAAGCCCCCGGACGCGCGCGCGGGCAAAGAGTTGCACCGGCGGGGACAGGAGCACGACTTGTGGAATATCCCCGGCCACGGTTCGATAGAGATCGTTATAGACTGCACGGCGTGTTGTCGTATCACATGCCGGCGCCTGCTGCCCGCGTGAGACCAGGTCGTCTACCTGCGGATTGGCATACGAAGTGACATTCAGTCCCTGCCCCTTTATATTTTCAGTGGATTGCCAGTACCAATGCTGGTCCGGGTCGAGCGGGATATTCCAGGGGACGAGCGCCAGATCATACTCATGTAACAAGGCCCGCGTCAGGAGCGCATCCCGGTCGTCGAGCTGCACGAGCGCCTGGATGCCGATTTGAGCCAAACGGGCGCGCACAAGGAACGCCAACGGTTCGTCGACAGAGTCATCGGCAATCGCCCAGAGGGAGAGCCTGAGCGGCTTGCCGGCCTTGTCCAGAACTCCATCGCCGTTGGTATCGCTCCATCCCGCAGCCGCCAACAACTGGCGAGCCTGCGCCAAATCAGACGGCGTAACAACCAGATCTGGCGGCGTAGCCCAAAAGGTCGGAAGGAGACTGGTTGCTAACGGGAGTCCCGCTTTACCCCACAAAGTCTGAGCCAACTCCTGGCGATCCAGCGACAGGGCAATCGCCTGGCGTACCTGCGCATCTCCCAACACGCTCTGCTCACGACTCATCGCCAGGGCGTAGAAACGATTGGCCGGATAGGTCATTACATTCACGCCGGTCGCGTTCGTATCTGCCGTATTATGAACAGCGTCGGATACCCACAAGTCCACCTGCCCTGCGGCCAGCGCGGCGCGCGCCTCGGCATCGGTTGCCACGATTTTATAGATCCAGCTATCGATCGACGCCGGACCCTTCCAATAAGCAGGGTTGCGCGCCAATGTGATCGTATTGGCTGTCCAGGACTTGAGCACGAGCGGCCCGCTGCCGATAAATTCCTGATCGGTCAGCGCGGATAGGTCCTTGTCCTTGAGAATATGCGCCGGCAGGATTTTCATGGTCCCGATATAGGTGAGAGCAGGACAATAGGGCTGGGACAGGGTAATGACCACCGTTTGAGGGTCCAGCGCGGTGACATCCGCCATCGGACCAAAATCGGCGACCGGTGCAAGCCGGGATGCGGAATTTGAGAGGGTCTTGATAGTCCAGACGACATCCTGCGCAGTCAGCGGCTGCCCGTCTTGCCAGGTGAGATCGGCGCGCAGGTGAAAGGTCAGAGTCCGGGCATCGGCCGATGCCTGAAAACTATCGGCCAGGCCGGGAAGCAGTGCGCCGTTTTGCGGATCGACCTGCAAGAGTGAATCATACAGCGCATTGGCGATAAAGGGCGGCAGTGCGGTGACCTCACGCCCTGGCGACCCTACCCCGGCCACGACGATGGAACCACCCATAAAGCGCGGAACATAGGCCCCCAGCGTAGGGGATGCGACGGCCAGAGGCGCGGAACTCGTTTCGGGCACGATCGGGGAAGGATTGGACAAGACCGGGGACGGCGACGCCAGGGGAAAAGGCGTGGGCGTCGATGTCGATTCGGATTGGCAGGCGACGAGCGCAAGCAACAGGAATGGCAACGCCAGGCGCCGCGACCAGGCCACCATCTGGCGTAAGCGCCCCAAACGCAGGGGCGGCCTATTCGACATCGCAGGCCAGGAGATCCGCCATCGTCTCGCGACGACGAACAAGGCGCGCGTCGCCATCCTTGACCAGCACCACGGCAGGACGCGGCATGAGATTATAGTTGCTTGCCATCGGCAATTGATAAGCGCCGCCGGCGGGGATGACGAGCAAATCGCCGGTGTTCAACCTGGGGAGAGGAATCGAGTCGATCAGAATGTCGCCTTGCTCGCAATAGCGCCCGGCGATGGAATAGGTGTGCTCGGCCTCCGCATTGAATCGGTTGGCAAGGCGCGCGATATATCGCGCGCCATAAAGCGGCGGGCGGATATTGTCGCCCATGCCGCCGTCGACCGCGGCATAGGTATGCGACACGGAAATACGCTTAATCGAGCCGATGCGATAGAGCGCAACGCCAGCCCGCGCAATAAGGGCGCGCCCCGGCTCGACAACGAGCTTGCAATTGCCGGGGAGGTTACGCTCGGCCAGGCCATCGCGCAGCGCAGAGCTAATGGTCCGGGCCATCCAGTCAAAGGGCAGCGGCTCCTGGTCTTCGGTATAAGCCACACCCCAGCCGCCGCCGACATCCAGCTCTTGCAACTCGAAACCGAACCGGGTCTGCCAATCGCGCGCCACATTGAGCGCACCGGCAACGCCGCGCGGGTAGGTCTCCGCTTCAAAGATCTGCGAGCCGAGATGAAAATGCAACCCCACCAACTGGAGCTGCGGGTGTTTGCAGATCTCGCGAAACGCGCGCACCGCTTCACCATTCGAGATGCCGAGGCCAAACTTGCTGCCGGCGTGCGCGGTGGTCAGATAGCGATGAGTATGTGGATCGATATTCGGCGAGAGCCGCAGGGTGAGCCGGGGCCGGACACCCAGTTCGGCGGCGATGGCGGCGATGAGCGGAATCTCACTGCGATTATCCACGACGATATGGTCGATGCCCAGGGCAAGCGCGGCGCGAATTTCGGACGGCGTCTTGTTATTGCCGTGCAGATAAATCCGGTCGCGCGCAAAATCCACGCGGCGCACGATCTCTAATTCGCCTTCCGAGGTGACGTCAAGCCCCAGCCCCAATTCCTGATAGAGACGCGCCAGGAACGGAGCGAAAAAGGCTTTGGTCGCGTAAAGGAGGGTCGTAGTGGGCCATTGGGCAACCAGCGCCTGTTGCGCCTGGGTTGCCAGAGTGCGCAATGTGAGTTCATCGTAGACATAGAGCGGTGTGCCAAATTCCTCGGCCAGTCGAGTCGTATCACAGCCGCCGATTTCAAGATGGTCGGCGGCGTTGGAGAGCGCGCTGAGGGGAAAAATGTCGGTTGCGGCCATATAGGCGCGATTATAAGGAAAAAGAGGCAGGTGTCAAAGGCAGTCCTCTGGCAAACAGAAGAGACGGCAACGAGGTGGTGCATTTCGCCTGGGCCGATACGAATATCCCGGCGACCACGCCGACGCCCACGCCGTCCCCGACGACCCCAACGAGCGGGGTGACCAAGTATTACTACTTTGGCTCAGCCCGTGTGGCGATGAATGTGGGCGGGACGGTCTACTATTTCCATGCGGACCATCTCGGCTCGACAAGTGTGACGACAGATAGCAGCGGCGGGGTGGTGAGCGCGCAGACCTACTTTGCCTTTGGCGCGGTGCGGTCGGTGGACCATAACCCGGCGGTGACGGACTATGGCTT
>JBAVQS010000354.1:0-22731 GCA_049694275.1 Anaerolineae bacterium
TTTGTGAGCATTGCGGTCAGCCCATCCCTCCGGAACGCTTGCTCGTGTTACCGGAAGCACGGCTGTGTGTTCGATGCAAGAACGCCGAAGAAAAATTGGCGCGGCGCAGGGTGGCTGCGTAGCATGAAGAGTCTATGGTCACGATGACGAACCAAACCTTTTGCCAAAAGGCGGCGATTGTTACCGGCGCTTCAAGCGGAATCGGGCGTGCGCTGGCGCTTGAACTCGCCGCCCAGGGCGCTTGCTTGGCGTTGGCCTCCCGCGACGCACAACGACTTGCCGGGGTGGCGGTCGAGTGCTTCGATCAATGTGTCAAGAAGTTCCTGAACGAGCATCCAGGCGGTATTGTGACCGAAATTGGGTGCGGGCATTCGGTTGCTAAGCGAGTGGTTCTATTTTGACCAGCCTGAACCGCGGCTGGGCGCATAGAGAGTCTTGCGTTGGGCGCCAGGACTCGCCAAAGGCGCCAAGATTCTGCATTATCAACTGGGATGACGGGAAGACATTCCAGGAACCGGAGATATTGCGAAAGGATGAATATGGCAATTCAATTTGACGACAGGATGAAAGCCTCGCTTGTATCGGCTGTCTGTCTGGTGGGCCTGGTCATCGCCCTCAGGAACGTGTTGCACGTCCCGGCAGAGATTCTGTCCAGAGATGTAGTTATCTACATCCTCATCTACTCGGTGTTCAGCATACTCTACCCGACTCAGCGTGAAGAATTCCGAAAACAAACCTTTAACAGGCCATTGTACTGGTCTTTAGCTCTGGGCGTCATGACACTGGCCATCGTCTTTTTGTATATGATTTGAATAGCAATAACCGAAATGGCTCAACTCGACGCCCTCGAGACAACAATTCGGCGCGCCGGCGGGGCGCGTTACTGGTGCAGCGCGCGGAGGGGAAAGAACGGGAGCGGTACTGGCAGCGGGCAGTTTCCCGCGCTGTTGAGTTCTTTGAATCTTAAAAATCGAATGCAGACAAATTCCGCTTGACGCAGGGAATGAGATGATGATATAGTGACACCCATGGAAAAAGGAGAACAGCCCAAAGAATGGCAGCGGCTCCTGCATCGGTTTCTCTCGCTCGCGCCGGTCTCACGGTTTCTCAAGTATACCGCCCACCGGGTGGACGGATGGGTGTACCGCCTGTCCGGGGGTCAGGCCTCGGTAACGGCAATGGGGGCCGGCCTACCGGTCGTCATGCTGACTACGGTCGGCGCCAGGACCGGGAAATCGCGGACGGCGCCGCTGGTCGGGATTCCGGATGGAGACAAAATTGTGCTGATCGCGTCGAACTTTGGGGGCAAGAACCATCCCGCCTGGTATTTCAACCTGTGTGCGCACCCGGAAGCCACGGTGAGCATGAATGGCAAGACCAGGGGCTATATGGCGCGACCGGCAGAGGGGAAGGAACGGGAGCGATACTGGCAGAAGGCGGTTGACCTGTATGCGGGATATGCGGCCTACAAGGAACGGGCGCAGGGCCGCGAGATTCCGGTGATGGTATTGACGCCGAAAACGGAGGAATAGGTTTATTTGCGGAGCTGGCGAAGCGCGCTTTGCAGGCGCTGCCAGATCTGGTGGAGAAAACTCACCTGGTCGGGCGCAAAATCGCGCCGGCTGTACCGCGCCTGGACGAACGCCTCGGTCAGCTTTTCAAGAGACTCATGCTCGGATGGTAGCTGTGGCTCTAGCCGCGTGACGTACTCGAACGGCGTCTGGTCCGGCCGACGCGGATAGCCGGATTGGGCGGCGCGCTGGAGGAGAGCGAGATAGAGCCGACGAACTCGCTCGCGAGCGGTACGAGCGCGCCAGCGGTCCCATAAAGAGGGTGCGGAAACGCTGGCTCCGGGCTGGTGGAGCGCCGTGCGGTGCGGCAGATGAATGATGAGGCGTGTGCGTAAATTCCAGAGAGAGAGCCAGAGCGCACGCAGGCCATTCCACAGCCGGCGCAGGGGATTCCCGCGGAACAGGCCCTCGCGGTCCTGAAGATAGATGCGGATGAGGAAATAGAAAAGGACCGCGGCGATTGCCACAATGAGGATAGACTGCGCCTGAATAAGCCAGCCGGGCGCCGCTGTCGGTGGAGGCAGAACCGGTGGGGGCGGTTGGGCGGCCTCTGACCGGGAAGGAGGTTGTAGCTGAAAGAGAAAGAGACAGGGCGCTAGGATAATCGTAAAGAGGGTGATCAGGATTGCCATAATGAATTCGGCAATCGCGGTCGTGAATTGCCCGAGCCAGACAAGGATGTAAAAGCCCGCAATTGTATCCCCCGCGGGCATAAAGAGCGCGAGCGCGCAGACCCCGACGACGAAGGCAAGCCCCCATCCCGCCCAGCGGCCCCCGAGCCGCGAATCGACGGGCACCCCATCATGCGCCCATCCGGCTTGAAGGAGCGCGAGGCGCGCCTGGCCGAGGAGCACCAATCCCAATCCGAAATAGATCACCGGCAAGAGCATCTGCAAGCTGGCCTGCCAGGGCGACATTCCCAGATGAAATAATTGAGAGATGACGTGCCGGAGCCCGACCGCGATCAGGAGCGCATAGGCGCCGATGACGAAATTGGACTTGACGGCGGCAAGCCCCGCGACCTGGTTACGCGCATCGATATAATCCGTGAGAGCCTGGAGTCCATTGGCGACGTCAAAGGCGGCCAGCCAGATGAGGCCGAGCAAGAGGCCACTCCAGAGGAACTCCGGCGTGAAAAAGGTCAACGGGTTCGTGACCCAGCCGGCGGCGGCGTTCCAAAAGGCAGACCAGCCGGGGGAGACAAAAGACAAAAGTTTGGCAAAGAGGAGGAGGAGGGCGAACTCGGCCAGGCGGACCTGGAGACGGCTAGAGAACGAGATCTCGACGAGGCGGAGGCGCGGCTCGGCATACAGGTTCTCAAAGGTGGCGATGGCAGCGAGAAGGATGAGATACCCGCCATCCCATGTCGGGACAAAGACCTGCGCCAGCAAGACCCACCCCGCGGTGATGCACGCGATGAGCGCGCTAATCAGGGTGATGCGAAAAAGCTGGACGGGGGCCGAGACCGTGGCCGGAGCATCTAGCGCCATACGTCGAGCTCCTTATCCCCGGTCACTTGAAAGGCGGGGACGCCGATCTGGGCGAGCTGGGCTTGAAGCGCGCTAAAGGGCGCCTGTGGATCGGTGGCGACCAGGATCAGGTGAAAGCCGCGCCGGCGCAGTTCGAGGATTGCTGGCGTGAGCGAGTCGCCCGAGCCGGGAGTGATGACGACAATCGAGCTGCCCCAGCCGAGATTGGCGGTGGCCTGCGATAGGATCGGCGCAAAGGGCGGGGTCGCATCGAGCTCGACGCGGGCCAGAAGCTCTAACATACGCATGAGATGCTCGCGGCCGCGCAGGGGTGGGATGATCTGGAGACCGACTTGCGCCGAGACCGCATCCTGCCCGAGAACGGCAAGGCCGGCGCGCTGTCGCTGCTCGACGAGATGGGCGGCGATCGACGCGGCCACGATGATTCCGACCTCACCGGCATCAGCCCGCGCCTTGAGCGAATAATCCTCGACGTTGAGGTTGAGGAGGATGAGCGTATTGAGCGCAATGGCAGGCTGCAGGCGCTTGACGAGAAGCTGTTCGGCGCGGGCGCTGCTTTTCCAGTTGATCTGCCGGAGGCTGTCGCCGGGCTGGTACTCGCGTACGCCGAAAATGCGGGATGGGTCTTCGAAAATGCGCAGGCGGCTGGCGAGCTCGCCGTAAGGGATGCGCGAGGGGAGGCCGAGGCGCTGGAGCGGGATGATACGCGGATAGACGATAAATGGGTTCTCGACGCCCTGGACCTCGCGCTCGGGCGCAAGATCAAAGAAATCGCCGAGACGCAGGTTGAGCGGGCCAAGCTGGTAATAGCCGCGCCGGCGGCAGGCGAGGCGATAAGTGACACGGGCCTGGCCGCCGGGAGCGAGCGAGACCACCCGCCGTTCGAAATTGGGAACGTGGAGCGCGAGCGGCAGGCTCTCGTGCAGTTCCATCCAGAGAATCGGCAGCCGGCCGCGATTGGTGACGCTCACTTCGGCGCCGACCTCTTCGCCGTAAAATGCGCGGGTGGGGAAACGGCGCTCGACCTGCAGACTGTAGGGCGCCTGGCGCATCCAGAGATAGGAGAGGAGAACAAGCCCCCCCAGCACATAGGCCAGGTAAAAGAGGCTCTCACTGCCAACGAAAAAGGCGACGACGACGATGACAATGAGGAGGGGGATGAGACCCAGCGCGCCGCGCCGACTGCCGCCCTGCACCTGGACCCAGGAGAGGTCCAGCTCGGGAGTCTGAATGTCGCCGCTGGCGTTGGTGTCCGGTGTCATCGGTCCATCTCTGATGGCTAGGCCGTCGCCTTGCCGGTGGTGAGCGGGAGCTCGACACTGGTCATGATCTGTCGCACGACCGAGGCGGCGGTCTGGCCGCGCAGCACGCTCTCAGGCTTGAGCATGAGCCGGTGTGTCAACGTGAGCGGGGTCATGGTCTTGACATCGTCGGGCAGGACATAGTCGCGGCCGCGAAGGGCGGCGAGGGCCTGTGACGTCTTGTAAAGCGCCAGGCTGCCGCGCGGGCTGGCGCCCAGGGCCAGGTCCGGATGAGTGCGGGTGGCCTGAACGAGACGCACGATATAATCCTCGATCGTTTCGTCGACGTGAATCTCCCAGACGCTGTGAGTGAGCGCAGAGAGTTCATCCGGCTGGGCTACACTGCCGATGGATTCGATGGGATGCTCGCGCTGGAGCCGGCGCAGGATGCTCTTTTCCTCGGCCACATCGGGATAGCCGAGCACGAGACGCAAGAGAAAGCGGTCAAGCTGCGCTTCAGGAAGCGGAAACGTCCCTTCGTACTCGATGGGATTTTGCGTGGCGAGGACGATAAAGGGACGCGCGAGGGGATAGGTGACGCCGTCCGCGGTCACCTGGTGCTCGCCCATCGCTTCGAGCAGCGCGGACTGGGTGCGCGGCGTGGCGCGATTAATTTCGTCGGCGAGGAGGACGTTGGCGAACGCGGGGCCGGGACGAAATTCAAACTGGCGCGTCTGCTGGTTAAAGATGCTCACGCCGGTAATGTCGTTGGGCAGGAGGTCGGGCGTGCACTGGAGCCGCTTGAACGATAGGGCCAGGGACGCGGCGACGGCGCGGGCCAGCATGGTCTTGCCGACGCCGGGGACATCTTCCATGAGGACGTGGCCCTCGCAAAGGAGCGCGACGAGCACCATCTCGATCGCGTGCCGCTTGCCGACGATCACCTTTTCGACATTGGTGGTAATTTGATCCGCAAAGGATTGAATAGAGGACATAGGATTCTGATCCTGAAAATGCGACTCGTTCCGGGGAAATCACTATAGATTCTACCGCGAAGACGCAAAGGACGCAAAGAGGCGACACGCGTCCGCGGAAAAATTTGATTGACTTGTACCCTCGCGAGTGCTACAATAGAATTGCGCAGCATGAAGACGCTGTGAAAGCAATAACGGCGGATGATCGCAATGACTTGCGAGCGTGCTTGCGCCGAGTTGACGAACCGACTCTACGAGTCGGTTTTAATATTTTGAGGAGGCATACTCACGTGTTGGTGAGGCCGAGTGGATTATAGCACCTGGCGATACCATCTTTTTCCGGACCGGGAATGGCTCGAATCGTAGAAAGTGTAGGACTGGCCAGGTCAAGGGGGACCCGATGAAAACGTCCACACGTGCACTTAACCAACGCATAACGAATCATGGCTCGGTTCTCGTCTGCCTCGGCCTTGTCTTGATGCTTGCGGCCTGTGCCTCGGCCCGGGCCAGCGGGACGCAAGGACAGATTGTCTATAGCACAAACCGCGACGGGAATTTTGAAATCTATGTGATGAACGGGGATGGAGGAGACCAGCGAAATTTGACCCACAACCCGGCCAATGACAATACACCCGCATGGTTCCCGGATCGTCAGCAGATCGTCTTTAGTACGAACCGCGACGGGAATTTCGAGCTCTATTGTATGAAGGCCGACGGCTCGAATCTCAAGCGGCTGACCCAGGACCCCGGCTTTGATGGCTTTCCTTCCTGCTCTCCGGATGGGAGCCATATCGCTTTTCAATCGAGCCGGACCGGAGCCGGCGACATTTACGTGATGGAGGCAGATGGGTCGCAGGTTAAGCGCCTGACGTTTGACAATGCCTTTGATGGCTGTCCCGCGTGGTCGCCGGACGGGCAAAAAATTGCCTTTACCTCCGCCCGCAACGGCACTCTGGATGTTTATGTCATGAACGCCGACGGAACGGACCCGGCCCCTTTGACCGATGACCCATCCAATGAAGATTATCCGGCCTGGTCGCCGGATGGGCGTGATATTCTGTTTACTTCGGACCGGACGAGCCAGACCCAGGTCTTTATCATGAATAGCGAAGGGGACGGGGTCAAGAACCTGAGCAAGAACGAGGGCGTGGACGATTACCCGGCGTGGAGCAATGACGGCAAACAGATTCTCTTCCAGTCGCTCCGGGACGGGCGTCCTCAACTTTACCATATGAACAAGGACGGATTGAGCCAGCGACGGTTGACCTGGGATTCGGAGATTGATTGGTTTGCGGATTGGTAACAGGGGTCGATTTTGACCGGACTGGAACGGGATTAGGACCCCACACGGTACCTCCTTTTGTACAATTCCTGTAGGGATTGGTGGATTTGGAAGAGGGAGTGCCGTGGAAGGAATCGTCAACTTTTGCCAGTCGAACCTGCCGCTGATTTACGGGCTGTATGGACTGGCCTTTTTTGTGACCGGGATTGCCGTCGCCCTCGAATGCGGGCGCGCCAGCCAGCTTGCACTGGCGCGGGCGCTCCCCTTTCTCGCCGCGTTTGGATTGACGCATGGGGTGCATGAGTGGGTCGAGATGTTCGGGTTGATGGTGCCGAACACGCCGACGACGCACATCCCGCTCTATATCGAGTTGACGAATCTGATCCTGTTGACCGTCTCGTTCGTCTGCCTGTTGGAATTTGCGCTGCGGTTGATGCGGCTGCTCGAACCCGAAAAGTATCAATCCTGGGCCTGGCTCACCTGGTTCTTTACTGCGCTTTATCTCGTCGCGCTACTGGCATACCGGGTGTGGGGATGGAACGGCGATGATGCGCTCTTTTGGCGGGTCGGCGATATTCTTTCCCGGTACATTATCGGGCTGATCGCGGCGGTATTCGCTTCGCTGGCGATGTTCGTCAAGCGGCGGGCATTCGTGCGTGAAGGGTACCCGCAATTTAGCGCCGACCTGATCGGGGCCGCGCTCGCGTTCGCCTGGTATGCTCTGTTCCAGTTCGTCGTGCCCCAGTCGCCTTATTTTCCCTCTTCGGTCTTTAACGCGGATAGCTTTCTCGCCTATACCGGAATCCCCGTGCAGGTCTTTCGCGCCGGCATTGTCAGTGTCCTTGCATTTTTCATCGTCCGCGTCATGCGCGTTTTTGAAATCGAGTATGCGCGACGACTGGAGGCATTGAACCACGAACGATTCACCGCGCAGGAGAACGCCGCGCGGGAATTGTCAGTGCTCTACGAAACCTGTCGCATCATGGGGACAACCCTCGATTTGAATTTTCTGTTGAATGAAGCGCTGAGCCGGATTGTCACACTGGTCGAGCCGGTCCGGGCCGGCACGGTCTTGTTATATGATGCAGGAGAGCATGCCCTTATTGCGCGCGCGAGCCACCAGCACCCGAATAGCCCCATCCCGGCCAATTTTGGCGAACGGGCGCGCACCCTGGCGCTGCAGGCGTTCGAGAGTAAACAACTCACGTACGAGGCGACTCCGGAAAATGAATCACTGCTTGCCATCCCGCTCATTTCAGGCGACCAGGTCATCGGCGTGCTGGCGCTGGCGCACGAGGGCGCATTCTCAAACCTGGCCGTATTGCAAACGCTCGCGCGCCAACTGGTGATCGCCATCGAGAATGCGCGACTCTACGAGCAGGTGCAGCGCAAGGAGGAGGTACGCGGGCAGTTGCTCGAACGCGTCGTCGCCGCACAGGAGGACGAGCGGAAACGCCTGGCGCGCGATCTGCACGACGAGACAGGCCAGCGGCTGACGGCGCTCGGGTTGGCGATCTCGTCCATTGGCGAGTTGATGGACAAGAACCCCAAACTGGCCCGGGAACGGCTGACCGAGGTCGAGGAGATGTGCACGGCGGCCATCGATGACCTGCGCCAGTTCGTGGCCGACCTGCGCCCCTCGCTGCTCGACGACCTGGGGCTCGTCGCCGCCGTGCGCCAGATGGCAAAGCAGGTGGAGGCGCGGAGCGGCATGACCGTCGAGTTCAACCTTTCCGGTCAGCGCCGCCGGCTCCCCTCGCAAATCGAGACGGTTGTCTATCGCATCGCGCAAGAGGCGCTGAACAACACAGTGCGGCACGCCCATGCGCGCGCCGCGACTATTGACCTCCAGTTTGGCGATCAATCGGTTGTATTGTGCGTCGAGGATAACGGCGTGGGCTTTGCGCCCGCCTCCATTCTCAAAGCGGGCGCGCAGATCCGGGCGTGGGGATTGCTCGGGATGCAGGAACGGGTGGACCTGGTCGGCGGAAAATTCGAGATTGAATCGGCGCCGGGACGCGGTGCGCGGTTGGTCGCCGAAATACCATACGAGAGCACGGGGGTACAAGTTGACTATCCGGGTCATGCTGGTTGACGATCATGCGCTTATGCGCACCGGCTTGCGCATGATGCTCGAAACCCAGGACGATCTCGAGATCGTCGGCGAGTGCGAGACGGGCGCAGAGGCCATCCGGCGCGCGCACGACCTCCGGCCGGACCTGATCCTGATGGATATTGCGCTGCCCGATATTCTGGGAATCGAGGCGACCCGCGTCATCAAAAAGGACCTGCCGAAAACTGCCGTGCTGGCGCTGACGATGCACGAGAACGAGGAATATTTCTTTGAGATGTTGAACGCCGGCGCATCCGGGTATCTCCCCAAAAAGGTTGCGCCGACCGAGTTGCTGAACGCCATTCGCGTCATCGCCGGGGGCGGCGTCTATCTCTATCCCTCCCTTGCCAAGACCCTGGTGCAGGACTATCTCAAGCGGGCCGTCGTCGGGGATGAAAAAGCGGCGTATGATGGGCTGACGGAGCGTGAGCGCGAGGTCGTCAAGCTCATTGCCGATGGCTTGTCCAATACGGAAGTAGCTGACCGCCTGGTCATCAGCGTCAAAACCGTGGAGCGGCATCGCGCCAATATCCTTGCGAAACTGGGGCTCCACAGCCGCACTGAACTGGTAAAATACGCGATCCGTAAGGGCCTGATTGAGGTCGAAAGCGGCGGCAAGTAAACTATTTTGCACTCGGGAGATTGGTTCATGTTAGATCATTCACGCCGCGTGGCGATGATTACGGGAGGGAATGGCGGGATCGGGTTTGCCACCGCCGCCAAACTTGCCGCCCAGGGTTATCATGTCATCCTCGCTTCGCGGAATCAGGACAAGAGTGCACGCGCGATGGCGCGCATGCGCGCCGCGAACCCCAACGCCAGCGTCGAATCGATCCCGCTGGACCTCGCCTCATTCGCCGCCGTGCGGCAGTGTGCAGCCGCGTTTCAGGCCGCGGGCTATCCGTTGCACATTTTGATTAATAATGCCGGCGGATCGGTCGCCGGCAAGCAGGCCAGCTTTACCGTCGATGGCTTTGAGATGACTTTTGGCGCCAATCACCTGGGGCATTTTTTGTTGACGAATCTCTTGCTGGATGAGCTGAAACGTTCGGCCCCCGCCCGCGTGATTACCGTTTCATCCCAATTGCACATCCCCGGTTATGGCGGGGGACCGCCGCCGGATTTTGATTACGCCAACCTGAAAGGGGAAAAATATTACAATTCCCAGGTCTTTTATCGGAACTCGAAACTGGCGAATATGTGGTTCGCATATGAATTGCAACGCCGCTTAACAGGGACCCGCGTCACTTCGAATGCAGTCTGCCCGGGCTTTGTCCCGGAGGCAATTGGCGACCGCCGGTCGTCACCGCTCGACCGTCTGCTGTACCGGCGCATCCTGCCTCGCATGCCGTTCGCGCGTTCCCTGGACCAAGCGTCCGCCTCGTATGTGTACGTAGCGACCGATCCAGGTATGGAAGGGGTCGGCGGCAAGTTTATCGTCGATGGCAAGGAGCGGCGTTCGAGTGACGAATCGTACGACCAAGACAAGGCGCGGCGTTTGTGGGAGCAGAGTTGGGCCTGGTGCGACCTGAATGGCAAGCACGCTGCCTGATAAAAACCCGAAAACCCGCAGGGTCTTGCAAGACCCTGCGGGTTTTTACATGCTTATGCCGGCGTCTTTTGTTTTTTGCGTAGGTTCACCTCTTCGCGCAAGAACACGAAATGGCCGTTTTCGATTTCGACGACGACGTGATCGCCGTCCCGGATCCGGCCGTTCAGTACCTCCAGGGCAAGCGGGTCAAGCACCCGGCGCTGGATGGTCCGCTTGAGCGGCCGCGCGCCATAGGTCGGGTCGTATCCCTCACGCACTAGCAAATCTCTGGCCGCATCGCTCAGTTCGATCGTGATCTTGCGGTCCGCTAGGCGCTTGCTCACCTGCGCCAATTGGATTTGAACGATCCGCTTGAGGTCGTCCATATCCAGCGCATGAAAGATGATGATGTCGTCGATGCGGTTCAAGAACTCGGGGCGGAACCGCTTGCGCATCTCTTCGAGCACGCGATTCCGGGTTGCTTCCCATTCCCCCTCCGCCAGTTTCCGCGTTCCGGCGCTGGTAAGAAACTCGGTGCCGATGTTCGAGGTCATGATGATGACGACGTTCTTGAAATCGACCACGCGGCCCTGGCCGTCGGTCAGTCGCCCGTCGTCCAGAATCTGGAGCAGGGTGTTGAACACATCGGGATGCGCTTTTTCGATCTCGTCAAAGAGCACGACCGAGTAGGGCTTGCGTCGCACCGCCTCGGTGAGCTGTCCCCCCTCTTCATAACCCACGTATCCGGGGGGAGCGCCGATCAAGCGCGCCACCGTATGCTTTTCCTGGTATTCGCTCATGTCGATGCGGATCATGGCGTTTTCGTCGTCGAATAGGAACTCGGCCAGCGCCCGCGCGAGTTCGGTCTTGCCGACGCCCGTCGGCCCCAAAAAGATGAACGAGCCGACCGGCCGGTTGGGGTCCTTGAGCCCGGCCCGCGCCCGCCGCACGGCATTGGCCACGACGACGACCGCCTCCGCCTGCCCGACCACGCGCTGGTGCAGTCGTTCTTCCATCTTGATGAGCTTTTGCACCTCGCCTTCCAGCAGCCGCGAGACCGGGATGCCGGTCCAGCGTGCGACGATGGCGGCGATATCATCCTCGGTGACCTCTTTCTTGAGCAGTGCGCCGTTTTTTTGCAGTTCCGCCAGTTTTTTCTCGCTCTCCTCAATCTTGCGGTCCATCTCGCCCAGCTTGCCATACTTGAGCTCGGCCGCCTTGTTATAGTCGGCGTTTCGTTCGGCGCGCTCCAGTTCGATCTGGAGCTGGTCCTTTTCTTCCTTGAGCCTGCGCGCCGTTTCCACCACCTCTTTTTCCTGCTGCCACCGGGCGGTCACGCCGGACGAGCGCTCTTTCAGGTTGGCCAGCTCCTTTTCCAGGTTTTGCAAGCGCTCGCGCGAGGCCGGGTCCTTTTCCTTTCGCAAGGCCACGCACTCGATTTCGAGTTGGGCGATGCGCCGCTGAATCTCGTCCACCTCAGCCGGCATCGAGTCAATCTCGAGCCGCAGGCGGGAGGCCGCCTCGTCCACAAGGTCGATCGCCTTGTCGGGGAGAAAACGGTCAGAGATATAGCGCTTGCTCAGGACGGCGGCGGCGACCAGCGCGCTGTCGCGCAGGAGAACACCGTGGTGTAGCTCGTAGCGCTCGCGCAAGCCGCGGAGAATGCTGATCGTATCCTCCACCGTCGGCTCGTCAACCACGATTGGCTGGAACCGGCGTTCGAGCGCGGCATCCTTTTCGATGTGCTTGCGATACTCGTCCAGGGTGGTTGCGCCGATTGCATGGAGCTCGCCGCGCGCCAGCATCGGTTTCAGCATGTTGCTGGCGTCCATCGCGCCCTCCGCCGCGCCCGCGCCGACCACGGTGTGAATCTCGTCGATAAAGACGATGATCTGCCCCTCGGCGGTCGCGATCTCTTTCAGCACGGCTTTGAGGCGCTCTTCAAACTCGCCGCGATACTTGGCGCCGGCGATCATGGCGCCGAAATCGAGCGCGACCACCCGCTTATGCTTGAGCGGCTCGGGCACGTCCCCGCGCACGATTCGCTGCGCCAGCCCTTCGACGATGGCCGTCTTGCCGACGCCCGGCTCGCCGATCAGGACCGGGTTATTCTTGGTCCGCCGCGAGAGAATCTGCATGACGCGCCGGACCTCTTCATCCCGGCCGATGACCGGGTCGAGTTTGCCTTTGCGCGCCGCGTCCGTCAGGTCGCGGCCATATTTTTGCAGCGCCTGGTAGGTGCTTTCCGGGTTTTGCGAAGTGACCCGCTGGTTCCCGCGAATCGAGGTGAGCGCCTGTAAAATCTTGTCGTGGGTGATCCCCGCGCGGTTCAAGATGCGGCTCGCGCCGCTCTCGACCTCGGCGAGGGCGATCAGAAAATGCTCGGTCGAGACGTAGTCGTCTTTCAGGTTGTTCGCCTGGGCCTGTGCGCTGTCCAGGACGCGCGACGTCTTGGGCGAAAGGCCCACCTGCACCGGGCCATACGCCTTTGCCAGCTTGTCCAGCTCTTCGCGCGCCTGCCGGCTCAGCGTGTCGGGATTTGCTCCAAGCGCCTGCACGACCTGCGGCACAACCCCCTCGGACTGTTCCAGCAGCGCCGCCAGCAAATGTTCCGGCTCGATCGCGCTGTGATTCGATTCCTGCGCTAAATTCTGTGCGCCGACCAGCGCCTCCTGCGCCTTTTCGGTCAGCTTGTTTTGATTCAATGCCATAAATAAATCCCTCGCTCGTCAATATAAAAATCAGAATTTCACGATCTCGGCAATCGCCGCCTGATCAAACTCTGGCTGATTCAGTTCGCCCACGTGTCACCCTCTTTTCTGCGCAAATCCTATGGCCATCGATTCCGGTCATCATACGGTCCCGGCGGCGTGTAATATCGCTGCGCGGCGGATGGGGGCGCCATTCGGGCGCGTACCCAAAATGGGATGATCATCAACATGCCGGCGATAAAGCCGCCAATATGCGCCCAGTAAGCGACGCCGCCGGTTGATGCCGCCGCCGGGTTCAGGCTCCCGATGCCAAAAACGAATTGTAAAAGGAACCACATGCCAATAACAATAAAGGCCGGGACACTAAAAGGCAAAAAGAACAGGGGCGCAATAATTGCCCGGACCTTGGCCCCCGGGAACATGACCAGATAGGCCCCGAGCACGCCGGCGATTGCGCCGCTCGCGCCGATCGAGGGGATGTCGATGCCGCCGAGAAAGGGCGCAAAGACAAAGGCCTGCGTCAGCCCGGCGACGATTCCAGAGATCAGGTAAAAGAATAGATAAGTGACCGAGCCCATGAGATCTTCAATATTATCGCCAAAGATAAAGAGAAAGAGCATGTTGCCGAGAATATGCCCCCAGCCCGCATGGATGAACTGGGAGGTAATGAGTGTCAGAAAGGGATGCAGTGCGCCGCCGGCCAATGGATTGGCAATGGCATCGAGCAGGTCCCCGGGGATCACGCCCCATGCCTGGAAAAACAGGTTCAGCGCGCGCGTCCGCAACTGGAGCTCGTAAAAGAACACCAGCAGGTTGACGCCGATCAATGCTAGATTTATGACCGGTACGCGACGCGTTGGATTGGCATCCGATATAGGTACCATTCGACAACTCCGGGGCGGTGCAGGCGCCTGGCCTCCACCGCCCAGCCTCGAACGGACGACACGGCCGCCCGTGTTGGGTTGTTCCGGGTTATTCCGCCCGGCCGGCCTCTTCCGTGGAAGGGGTCACAGGCGCGGGGGGGACCGGTGCGGCGAGCTCATTGACGACCCGGAGCACGCCCGGCACGCCCGCGGCGACCTGGGCCGCCACCTGCTTGATCTCGACGGAGGCGACGCTTCCTTTGAGAAAGATTTCGCCAAAGCCGCTGCCGACCAGAATGCCGGGAAAGGCCGCGCCGGTTACCGGGTTATCACCCAGCGCGCGGGCCACCGTCATTTCCAATTGGGTATCGACAATCAATTCGTTCACGATATCCCGCACGCCCGCCACCTGCCCGACGAGCCGTTCGGCCGTCTCTTTACCGGTGACTGTGCGCACATGCCCGGCCAGGGTAATGACCCCATCGTGCGCTTGAATCTGTAACGCGTGCCCCCAGATCCGCAGCGTGGCATAGCGCACCAGCGCCTCGCGCACCTGGCCTTCCAGCTCTCGATCCTTGGGATTGTTTCCGTTTACCGGAACAACGTTAGCGGGCATCTCTTGATCCTCCAGTGAATGTGGATAGAGAGAACGCGGTTCAATCCGGGCCCAGCGCCCGCGGCGTTCTCTTGACCTGTTTTTTTTGCGCCTTTTTACTGCTGCTCCGGCGAGCTGCGCGGCGCGGTGGCTCGGAATCGGCGGGCGCCTGTTCGACGATCCGAAGCTCGTGCTCGATGGTATAGTCGCTCTCGAGTTGTATCTTGTGTTTCTCTAACTCACGCTGCGCCTGTTCTAGCGATTCGACCAGGCGCAAGATGACTTCGACGCCGGCCAGGTTGACGCCGAGCTCGTCGGTCAACCGCGAGATTTTTCGCAAGCGCGTGATATCCCGCAGGGAGTACAACCGAATGCCGCCGCCGGACCGGGTCGGATGAATCAAGCCGGCGCGCTCGTAATAACGGAGCGTCTGTGGATGCATCTGGACTAACCGGGCTGCGACGCTAATCACATACGTCGGTTCATCGTCATGCACGGAATCCGGCATGCTCTAACACCTCGTCCAATTATTTCCTCAGCTCCGCCAATTCGCGGAATAGCTTGATCTCGTGCTCTGACAGCTTGTCGGGAAGGACCACGCGCACTTCGGCATAGAGATCGCCAAACGTGGTGGGATCGTTCAGGCGCGGCATCCCCTTGCCCGACAGGCGGAACTGTTTGCCGTTCTGCGTATCGGGCGGAACCTTGAGCAGCAACTGTCCGCCCTTCAAGGTGGGGACACGGACCTCTCCTCCCAGGATCGCCGTATAGAGGTCCACCGGCGCCTGGACATAGAGATCATCCCCCTTCCGTTCATACTGTGCGTCCGGCAGAACCTGGACGTCGAGATAGAGATCACCCGCCGGGCCTGACCCCGCGCCGGGGTAGCCTTGCCCTGCCACCCGGACGCGCGAGCCGGTTTTGACGCCGGGCTTGATGTTGACCTCAATGCGGCGATTGCCAACCTGGACCGTGCGCTTGGCGCCGCGATAGGCCTCTTCCAGTGTCAGCTCGAGCGGCGTTGAGACATCCTCCCCCTGGCGGGCGCGAGTGGCGCGGCCGCCGCGCGTCCCGAATCCACCCTGGGTCCCGCCGAAAAAGGTTTGGAAAAAGTCCGATGCGCCGCCCAGCCCGCCGAGCATCTCCTCCAAGTCCTCGGGGTTCATGGTCCGATACTGCCCCCCGCTGTTTCCACCCCATTGGAATGGGCCTTGCGCGCCGGCGTGTTGGAACTGTTCGTACTGCTGCCAGTTTGCGCCCAGCGTGTCATATTTCTTGCGCTTGTCCGGATCGCTCAACACCTCGTAGGCCTCGTTGACGTCCTTGAATTTGTCCGGCGCTGCCTTGTCATTCGGATTGACGTCCGGGTGCAGCTTGCGCGCGAGCCGTCGATACGCGGTCTTTATATCTTTTTCGCTGGCATCCTTGGGAACCCCAAGGATCTTGTAATAGTCTTTGTAATCCATGTCCAATCCGCCCCTCCAGAGTTGCGACCAGTATAGCACAGTGATAACCTCATGTCAAGAGACTTTACAATAACGTTATCAAGTTTAGTGACAGGACACGCAGTATGGGTCGGGGAGGGCGACGGTGCGCGCCGGGCGCGCAAAATGATAAGGCCGCCCGATGGGCGGCTTTATCATTTCCTGGAACTATTTCGCCGGGGTAACGACTGCGGTTGGCGTGGCGGGCCCCAATGCGGGGATGGTTGTCGGCGTGGCGACGATCGCAGAGGTTGGCGGGGGGGCGGACGTGGTGGGCGTTGCGGCGCCGCCGAACACAAAAATGCTTCCCAGAACCATGCTGGCCGCCAGAATTCCGCCGGTGACGAGGTTCGCGATATTGGCGCGCGACCACTTGGTGGATTTCCCGCGGGCGCGCCGTCCTTTCTTGGGCATAATCTCCTCCGTTCTAATTTCGGCGCGATTATAGCCCAAATTTCAATTTTCGGCCATTTTCGCCCCCGGCGCAACCTTGTCTGTACCGGCGCGGGCAATTTTACCATGCGGCATCGATGGTATAATTCGTGGATACCCTTATGCTTGTACCAGAGAAACCCATGCCCACCAGCGAAATCAAACGACTCAAAGCGCAGATCGCCGCCTTGCGCGATATTACTCGCGCGATCTCGGCGGCTATGTCGCTCGACAAAATTCTGAACCTGATTACGACCAAAACCGCCCGTGTCATGGATATGGATTCCTGCTCGATTTACCTCCTGGACGAACAGGGCGATTACCTGATCCTCAAAGCGACCACCGGCCTGGCGCCCGAGTCGGTCGGCGTGGCGCGGCTGAAACGCGGCGAAGGCTTGACCGGCTATGCGGTGCAGCAGGGCCAGCCGGTGGCGGCCGCCGACGCCTCAGCCGACCCGCGCTTTAAATACCTGCCCGAGACCAACGAAACGAAATTCCACTCGCTCCTGGCCGCGCCGCTGATTGTGCGCAGCAAGGTCATCGGCGCCATCAACGTACAGACGCGCGCGGGGCATACCTATTCGCCCGACGAGATCGCGCTGCTCTCGATCATCGCCGATGTCGCCGCCGGGGAACTGGAAAAGGCGGTGCTGTACGAAGAGATCGGTGGGTTGAAGGAGGCGCTCGAAACCCGCAAACTGGTCGAGCGCGCCAAGGGTATTTTGATGAAGCGGTATCACATTGGCGAGCAGGAAGCGTTTGAACGCATTCACCTTCAATCGCGCACGACGCGCAAGACCATGCGCGAGTTGGCCGAAGCCATTATCCTGGCCGAAGGGGTCTAGATGGGAAGAGTCGTCGTGTGATCCGGGCGGGGCGCTGGAACTCGTTGACCTGCTTGTACGTCTTGTCTTTGCGTTCTGATGTTTTCGATGGAACGAACAAGGATGGTATTTTTCTATGAGTGATCGCCCCAATTATCCGCCCGATCCCAATAATCGTCCGGGCGCAAACCGGCGACCGGACCCCAATGCGCCGCGCGACCCGAATGCCCGCTCCGGCGCGAATAACCCCGCCGGCCCCGATTACCTGTCAGGCCCGGGGTCCCGGCCCCCATCGCCTTCCCAGCCGAACCCGAATAATCTGCCGGACCGGAATGTCCCGCCGGGGAATTACCCGCCTCAACCCAACTATCCACCGGTTCCCAGTTCGCCGAATCCCAATGATCCCGGCGATGCGAGCTATCGCGCCGCGCCGAATGCGCCGGCGAATCCGAACAATCCCAATGTGGGGTATCCCACGGGCGCGTCCGGCTATCCGGGCGCTTCATCGGTCCCCCTCTGGCAGCCCCAGGCGCCGGCAGATAGCCCATACATGGGCGCGCAGGTCGTCGGCGCGCGGGGCCGGGGCTGTCGCCGTTACGTCATGCTCGCCGCCGTCATCGCTGCGCTGCTCCTCGCGCTGACGCTCGTCGCCGCGGGCGGGAGCTATGCGGCCATCGCCGCCGGTCTTCCCTCGACCGACCAGCTCGTCCTCTCCAACCTGCAACAGTCGACCAAGCTGTACGACCGGAACGGCAGCATTCTTTATGAGGTGTTTGATCCGAGCGCGGCGAATGGCGGCCGGCGCACGATTGTCCCACCGGAAAAAATCCCGAACATACTCAAGCAAGCCACCATCGATACGGAGGACCCGAGCTTTTACGACAACCCCGGCGTCGATTGGTACGGCATCGCCCGCGCCATCTACTATGACCTGCGCTACCAGCGCGTTGTCTCGGGCGCTTCGACCATTACACAGCAGTTAGTCCGCAATACGCTCATTACGCCGGAGCCCACCTTCCAGCGCAAGATTCGCGAAGCGGTGCTGGCGATGGAGGTGACGCGGCGCTATTCCAAGGAAGAGATTCTCGCCCTGTACCTGAACGCCATCTACTATGGCAACCTCTCCTATGGCATCCAGTCCGCGTCGCAATCCTATTTCGGCAAAAACGTGGATCAACTGGACCTGGCCGAGGCGACGCTTTTGGCCGGGCTGCCGCAGGCGCCGGCGATCTATGACCCTTGCGAGAATCCGGATGCGGCCCTCACCCGCCAGCAGGTTGTGCTCGATCTGATGCAAAAACGGGGGGACGTGACCGCGCAGCAAGCGCAGGCCGCAGCCGCCGAGATGGACCAGGTGCTCCACTCGGATGCGTTCAGCAAACATTGCAATGCGCCGGCCACCCTGATCGCGCCGCACTTTGTCAACTATGTCCTGCAGCAACTGGAACAACAGTACGGGCAGGAGGTGGTTTACAAGGGGGGCCTCCAGGTCTATACGACCCTGGACCCGACGCTCCAGAACATTGCGCAGGACGAGGCGACCAAACAGGTAGCCGCGCTCAAGGGGAACAACGTCAAGAGTGCGGCGCTCGTCGCGACCAACCCGCAGACCGGCGAGATCTATGCGATGCTCGGCAGCGTCAAGTTCGACGACAAGAGCATTGACGGTCAGGTCAATGTGACGACGAGCCTGCGCCAGCCCGGTTCATCCATCAAGCCGATCAACTATGTGACGGCATTCGAAAAGGGCTGGGCGCCGTCGACTACCATTCTGGACCTCATCACCCAGTTCCCGAACGGCGGCCAGCCGGCTTACGTGCCGACGGATTACGATGGCAAGGAACACGGCCTGGTCGACGTGCGCACCGCGCTCGCCAACTCGCTCAATATCCCGGCGGTCAAGACGCTGTATTTTGTCGGCGTCAAGGACATGATCGCCACCGCCCAAAAGATGGGAATTACAAGCTTTCAGGACCCGAACCGGTACGGGCTGACCCTCACCCTCGGCGGCGGCGAAGTCAAGCTGATCGAGCTGACTGGCGCGTATGGCGTTTTCGCCAACCAGGGCAAGTTTGTCCCTGTGACGCCGTATATCAAAATCCTGGACGGCCAGGGGCATGTGGTCCTGGATAATACAAAGAACAAACCGCAGCCCCAGCAGGTGCTCGACCCGCGCTATGCGTACCTCATCACGAGCATCCTATCGGACAACAATGCGCGGACGATGGAGTTTGGAGCGAACAGTCCGCTCAAGACCTCGCGGCCGACGTTCGCCAAGACCGGGACGACAAACGACTATAAAGACAACTGGACGCTGGGCGGCACGACCGAGCTCGTCGTCGGCGTCTGGGTCGGCGATCCCCGCAACACGCCGATGAAGAATGTATCGGGCATCACCGGCGCGGCGCCGATCTGGCACAACGTCGTCGAGCGCGCCTATAAAGAGGATAATCAATTCAAAGGGGTTGCCGCGCACGATTTCCCGGTCCCTCCGGGACTGGTGAGCGCGACGGTCTGCAAAGAATCGGGGCTGCTGGCCGCCGGGAGTAACTGCCCCGCCGATCATCAGTACAGCTCGGTTTTTCTGCAGGGGCAGGCGCCGGACAAACCGGACGATGTCTGGGTCAAGGTCAAGGTGGACAAGACGAACAACAAGCTCGCCAACGACCAGTGCCCGCCGGATATTGTACAGGAAACACTGTTTGAAAAGATGCCGCACGACATCGGCGACCTGATGCCCTATGACCAGGTGGTCAAATGGGCCAACGACCACGGCATCCCGCAGCCGCCGACCGACCCGAGCCCCTGCACTAGCCAGCCGACGCCCGAGCCGACTTCGGCGGTGAACGAGGTCAAGATTACTGCGCCGCGGGACGGCGACACGGTCAGCGGGACGCTGGCGATTCGCGGGAGCGCGGCGGTCCCGGATTTTGACCACTATGTCCTCGAGGCGAGCACCGGCGGCAATCCGGCCGTGCAGCTTGTCTCGCACGACCAACCGGTCGTCAAGGGCGAACTGGACCGCTTCGATACGCACTCGGTCCCCGACGGCCTCTATACGCTTCGCCTGGTGGTATTCGACCACAGCGGGAACCAGCAGACGGACCAAGTGACTATCGTCGTGAATAACCAGCCGGATACGCCAACGCCCAGGCCGACCAGCCCGGCTACACCAACACCCAAACCGACCGAGCAGGCAACCCCGTCGCCCACGCCGAACCCGGGCGGGAATGGCCCCGGAACCTATCAGGATAACAGCGCGGCGGTGGTTTACTCGGCAAACTGGTCAGCGCGCACCGGCGCCCAGGGAGCGAGCGGTGGAACGATTCACGTCTCGAACCAGTCGGGGTCCACGGCATCGCTCACCGTTTCGGGCGCCACTGCCTTTACCGTGACTCTGTTGGGCGGGCCGAACCGCGGCGCCATCCGGGTATTCGTCGACGGCAGCGACGCCGGAAGTTTCAACAGCACGGTTCCCGTCTCTCAGGATGTGACAACGCCGCCGACCCCTCTGCCGGACACAGGCACGCACACCATCACGATTCAGGTGCAGGGCAATCGGAGCGTCGCGCTCGACTATATCACGGTGCAATAAGTCGCGGTCGCAAGACATTCACGCAACAAGCATCCCTCTACGATGCTGTAGAGGGATGCTTGTTCTTTATGGCCCGATCGGCCCTGGGCAGGGCGCAACGAAAAACGGTACGCTCGCGCCCTGATGAAAGTCAAGTAAATCATCGTAAATAACATTTACCCACGCTGAGCCTGACCTCGCAGTCCCCGTCACTACCCAATCCATCTCGATGGTCCTGGATTCGTCTGGCTTGAGCTCAAGCTGTGTCAAATCGGGTGTCAAGGCTTTGCCATCAGACCAATTGACGCGGACATCATCCAGTATAACTCCCATATCGAACACCGGCTTGTTTTTTGACTCAAACACATACGTACCTGGCCCGTAGTTCGTCAGGCGGGCGTGCAGATGGAGGATATCACCCCGGTTAATGCAAGAAGTGTTTTCATATATCTCGACACCGTAACTGGTATCATTAATACCCATACCCCCGCTCTCACTCCTCGGTCCATAAAAGCAGCCTATCAGCGCCAGCATCAAAATCCCAAGAATGAGCAGCGTTTTTATTGGCATGATTCTTGTCCAATCCATCGTCATTCTTCCGATCACTCTATAGCTATGGAGTCATGGCCAAATCCTGAACCCGTTTATTCTTCTCGATTCTACGGGGCAGCGTACAAGTCCATATCTTTACGCGGACCACAGGTAGTTGCAGTCCGTCACCCGGACATCAATGGGCAGATACCACTGATCATCCGGATTGTTAGGGTCTCTGTTGAAAAGCCCAACGACACCGATGACCGTCACCCGGGGTGGGACTTGCATTTGCATCTCAATCATTTTCGACTCACTTGGCTTTAGTACCAATTGTGTCAACTCAGGCGTAAGCGGTTTATTATCCGACCACTTGGTTACCTTTGGGCCTTGGTCTGTCCCGTAACCCAGCCCCAAGTCGAGAACCGCCTTGTCCTTCAACTCTATGGTTTGCACAGTTGTTGTCACATTAGTAAGTGTTAAGCGCGCGGTGACGGTGTCCCCAGGACTGGCACAGGCGCTATTGACCCACAGCTCCAGATTCCAGATGTTGCCCCCTTGGACTCGCTTGACGGGCTGGCTCAGACAGCCGACCAGCACAATCATCATGCCCACCAACATCATTATTTTTATAATTCGCATAGCTCGCCCCGCAGGGTAACAATTTTTATTCGGCCTCTGGACAGTTCGGTAGTTTGTCCCGGTAGAGAAAATGCTTTCACCTCCCTTGTACCAGTCATAGGTCAAAATATGGTTACCAAGTGGTTGAGCATGGGCGAGTTTTTGGGATGACCCGAATGGGCGAGCGGAGAAGGTGCAGGTGTATAATGCACGTATCCATTTTATGAAACTACTCATTGCCACACACAATCGCGGTAAGCTTCGCGAGTATGTCGAACTGCTCAAGGGGTTGCCCTATGAACTGCTCACGCTCGACGATGCCGGCATTCGCGAGGATGTCGAGGAGACGGGGACCACCTTTTTGGAGAATGCGCGGCTCAAGGCCGAGGCGTATGCGCGACAGAGTGGCGTATTGACCCTGGCGGATGATTCGGGGTTGGAGGTCGATGCGCTCGGCGGCGAGCCGGGCGTCTATTCCAAGCGGTATGCAGGGGAGGGTAAAGCGGACGCCGAGCGCAATGCCTATCTGCTCGCCAAGCTTCAGGATGTGCCGGTGGGCCGGCGCGCCGCGCGGTTCCGCTGTGTGATTGCCATCGTCGATCCACAGGGACGCGCGTGGTCCAGCGAGGGCCAGTGCGAGGGGGAGATCGCGTTCGAGCCGCGCGGCGCGCACGGCTTTGGCTATGATCCGATCTTTATGGTGCAGGGCGATGGGCGACACCTGGCTGAGCTAGAGCCGGAGGCCAAGAACCGGATCAGCCACCGGGCGCAGGCAGCGAAAGGGGCGCGCAAGATTCTGGAACAGATCTGAATCGCGTGAATAGAGAGGACCGCTGGATGATGCAGACCGGCGGTCCTTTGTGACTGGCGCGGCGCGCGATTCCTCGGCTCTGC
>JBAVQS010000355.1:0-3712 GCA_049694275.1 Anaerolineae bacterium
GCCAGCCAGCCGGTCGCTGAATAAGTTGCCGCGGGTTGATTCTGCCATTCGTCAATGACCAGGTTGCCGTCGATCCATACCCGGACGCCGTCGTCTGCTGTCACATGGACCGTATAGTTTCCATCGGCGGGCGCGTACTGCGTCGAATCCCACTTGGCTGACCAGTCGGTGGCAGGCACCCCCGCGCCCGGGCTCGTCCCGGCCCAGTCAAAATTTAACTGCGCGTCCGTCCGCGTCAAGACCGGGCTGCCGGACAGAGATGCATTGGCATAGTAATAACCCGTCCATGGCGAGGTGAAATAGCCGGTCGAGGCAGGTACTGTGAGCGTGAACGAGGTCGATGACTTGTGGCTGCTCGACTGCCCCTGGGCATAGAGCGTGTATTGGCCGGCAGGGTAGCCCCATGGCACACTGCTGCCAAGCTGGAACGCCCCACTGCTGTTGGTCGTCACATAGCCGGGGCCGACGATCGATCCGCCCGGCGCAACTGCCCAGACGGCGACCGTCTCGTTTGCGGCAAACCCGCTGCCGGACACGACAAACACCGTGCTATATGTGCCCGAATTCGGTGAGACCGACAGGCCGGTTGCCGATGCCGCAACGGTCACGCCCGAGTCCTGGCCCACCGGCGGGGGCGCCGCATTGAACCCGAATTTGACAAAGACCTGGACGGCGCCGGACCGGGCATGTGCGACGGCGATGTATTCGCCCGCGGGCCAGGTGTACGCTGGGGTAACCCCAAAGCTCACATTGCCCCCCGCGTCTGCCCGCACCGTGCCCAGGCCAACAGTCTGCCCGTCGGGCCGCGTGACCCAGGTGTCGACAATTGAGTTCGATGGAAAGCCCGTGGCCGAGACCGTAAAGCTTGTGCCATAGCCGCCAGCTCTCGGACTAACGCTGACGCCGGCCGCCGACGCCGGAGCCACTCCGGTGAGCATAAAGACAACCGCAAAGGCCGCGACCGCGAACAGGAAACGGCGTAAAGATTTGAGAAACATTGTATTTGCCTCCATGTCTGATTCTTCACTTATGATCTTAACTCTCAAACATGAGAAATGGCTGAAGTGACATTAAAGTTTTACTGAGAGTGGGCCGGGCGCTCACTTAACAAAACTTTAACGGTTCTTTAGCCATTTCTCAGGATGTACCCCTATAGTGGAGATGAGGAAAGAGCCAATCCACTCGGAGCGGGGCTGATGCAGAATCCCGCGGAGGAGTATGCAAATGGGCGATAACCAGACGCTAATCGAAATCGAAAACCTGACCAAGACCTATCGGATGGGCGAAGTGGAGGTGCCGGCGCTACGCGGCGTTTCGCTCCGCGTGTCTCGCGGCGAGATGATGGCCATTATGGGGCCGTCCGGTTCGGGAAAATCCACCCTGATGAACATTCTCGGCGCGCTCGATACGCCGACGAGCGGCCGCTATCTATTGGATGGGCAGGATGTCTCGCGGCTCGACGATAACCAACTGGCCGAGGTCCGCAATCGCAAGATCGGTTTCGTCTTTCAGAGCTTTAACCTGCTTCCCCGGACCACCGCGCTGGCCAACGTGGAACTGCCGCTGATCTATGCCGGCGTCTCTGACGGGCGCGCACGCTGTCTGGAGGCGCTTGAAATGGTCGGGCTGAGCGACCGAACGCATCACCGGTCCAACGAGCTCTCCGGCGGGCAGCAGCAGCGGGTGGCCATTGCCCGCGCCCTGGTCAACCGGCCCAGCCTCATCCTCGCGGATGAGCCGACGGGCAACCTGGATTCCAGGGCGGGTGAAGAGGTTATGGCGATCTTTCATCAATTGAACCTGGAGCGCGGCATCACGATTGTCTTTGTGACGCACGAGCCGGATATTGCCGCGCACACGCGCCGGATTGTGCGGCTACAGGATGGACTCGTCGTCAGCGATGCGCCGGTGAGCAACCCGCGCGGCGGGCCGGCGTTCGGATTGCAGAGAGACGCCATGCGAATTCCCACGGAGGTATTGAGACATGAATGACCGCGAATCAACCGGTTCGGAACCAAAAAAGACAACGATCGGAGATAGAGTGAAAGGCATGAATCGCATAACCAAAATCATTGTCGGCGTTGTCCTGGCGATTATCCTTGCCGGTTCCAGCTTTTACGGCGGCATCCTCTATGCGCGAGGCCCGGGCAGAACGACGCAGGCGAGCGGTCGCTTTGCCGGCGCGCCAAATGGTAACAACGGCCAGAATGGGACCGGCGCGCCCGGCCAGGGGGGACTTGGCCAGGGCCGAGGGGGCGGCCTCTTTGGTCAGGTCGTACAGGCCGGCGATGGCGTGCTGGTGATCTCCGATAACAACGGCGCGCAAACCAAAATCCTGGTCACCGACACCACCCTGATCGAAAAGAATGCCTCGGTCAAACTGACCGATATCGCTCAGGGGGAGACGGTTATCGTGTCAGGCGCCCAGGCGGCGGATGGGACTTACACCGCGCGCTCCATCCAGGTCGCGCCAGCAGGCCGGTTTGCGCCGGACACCGGGCAGAATCCCGGCGCCCAGAATCCATCCGGTAATAACAACGGAAACCAGAATCCCGGCAACGGCTTGCCGCGTCCTTCGAATCCGTAGGAGATGATGGGATGAAACGATATACGCGCCCATTGCTGGCGCTGTTGATTGTTGTTCTCGTCGCGGGGGGCGGGTACTGGTTTTATCAGAACCAGCTTGCGTCCACGGCGTCCACGGGAACCAGCGCCACCTACACGCAGATTGTCCAGGTGAAACAGGGCTCGCTGAATTCGACCCTGAGCGTCGTCGGCGAGCTTGATGCGGTGCAGAGCGAGGACCTGGCTTTTACGCACGTGAACGGCACGGACAAGCTGGTCAAGCTGAACGTGGCGGCGGGCAACACGGTGGCCAAGGGGCAGGTGCTGGCGACGATTGACCCGGCTGCGTATCAGCAGGCGCTCGACCAGGCCAAAAGCGACCTGCAGGCGGCGCAGCAAAAGCTCACCGACCTCAAGGCCGCCGCGACGCCGCTACAGGTGGCGCAATCCGATCTCGCCATTGCCCAGGCCAAATATCAGCTCCAGGTTGCGCAGAGTGCTCTGGACGACCTCGTGCACCCGGACATGGTCCAGCTCCAGGCGAACGTCGCGGCCGCCCAGACCGCGCTGGCCCAGGCGCAGGTCGATCTGCTTGCCAAGCAACTGGACACGGCCACCAAAGATCAACTGTCCAGGTTGTACCAGGCGGAAGCAACGCCTGCCGCCGAATACAACCGCCTCGCGGCGGAAACCTATTCCGACGAGTCTTACCAGGACCGGCTGACCGTCGCTTATAACAAAATGATGGACGCGCAGGATGCGCGCGTGACCTACGAGACGCAGCAGCAAGCGAGCCTGGTTTCCGCGCAAAAGCAGGTGCGAACTGCACAGCAAGCGCTGGCGGATGCGCAAAAGGCGCTGGCGACGGCGCAGGCGGGCGGCGACAAACTCGCGCTCGCGAATGCGCAGCTCGCGGTGCAGACTGCTCAGGTGGCACTGGCCAAGGCGCAGGACGACCGGGTGACCCTCAACGCCGGCACGGATGCGGCGACCCTGGCGGCGGCGCAGGCCGACGTGGACAAAAAGGGGCTGGCGCTGGCGGATGCGCAGGCGGCGCTCACCGGTGCGCAACTCACGGCGTCGTTCGATGGGACGGTGCTCCAGACCAACGTCAAGCCGGGCGATGGGCTCACCGCCTCGACGGTGG
>JBAVQS010000356.1:0-26754 GCA_049694275.1 Anaerolineae bacterium
GATTCAGCGTCCGCGCCTTGATCGCCATCTGCAAATTGAGATTATCATTCTGCGTGCATAGCACCAGGACGCGTGCCCGCTTGATTCCCGCGGCGTCCAACATCGCCTCGCGCGAGGCATCCCCTTGCAGCACCGGAATCCCCATCCGCTGCACATCTGCCAGCAGGTCGTGATCCGGCTCGCGCTCAATCACCGCCACCTCCCGGTTCATCTCGCGCAATTGCACCAGCACACGGTACCCCAGGTGTCCCAGCCCCACCAGAACGACATGGTTGTTCAGAGTCGATGCCACCGCCATTTCCCACTCCTTGCTCCGCGCCCGCCGGTTAAAAAACAGCACCCCAAACTCCGCCAGCCCCTGGGCGAGAATGCCAATCCCGATGACCGGCATCAGAAAATAAAAAACTTGCAGGAACCAGGTGTGCGGAAAAACCCCACCCGTCTGCAAGAAAACCATCGTCAGGACGACATAGACTGCTTCCGCCGGGCTGCCCAGCCCCTCCCCCGCTGCCTGTGCGAGATAAAAATACAACAGCCCGCCGCCGCCAATTGCGATCACAAAGAACAAAATGGGGCCGCGAAAATCACGCAGCAGGAGCAAGGTATCCCGCCAACTCGCCCGCCAACTCTGCCAGAAATCCAGCCTGCGTCCTCGTCCCTGCATCATCTATTCCGGCATCGTGACAAAGTGGCTCTCATAATAGAGCAGTGGCCCCGCCGCCCCTTCCATCGTCCCGGCATTCACCACCTCGCCCAGAAAAATCGTGTGGTCCCCCCCCGGATACTCAGCCACAACCCGACATTCGAGAAAGGCCGGCGATTCCTGCAAAATCAGCCCTCCCGTCTCGCCTTTATATCCCGCCACAAAATCCTGCGCATGGGACCGCGCCTCGCGGTCAAACGCAAACCGCTGCCCCACTTCAATCTGCGCCGCCGAGAGGATGTTGAGCACAAAAATCCCGGCCTCGTGTACAAGCGCATGGGATTGAGCCTGTTGCTGAATGCACACCAGCATCAGCGCCGGGTTCAGCGAGACCGACGTGACCGCATTTACCGTCACCGCGTGCATCCCCACGCCGGATGGCACGGTCAGCACCATGACCCCCGTTGCAAACCGGCGCATCACCTGTCTCAAGACTGTCGCGTCAATACCCATTCAACAAGTCCACGCTAGATGATCAGGCTCAACTTGCCCGGCAGAATCTCCGCTTCAATATGCCGCGCCTCCAGAAAGGGAATCTCCCCATCCGCCTCCACCACTAGCGGCTCTTGCGAATCGATCACCACCCGCGTCGACTGGAGCATCTGCACCGCCGGGTGCGTGACATGCGTCCCCTTCATCACCCGCGGGATCAGTCCCATCACCGCCGACCGCGACAGTCCCTTCGAAATCATCACCTCGAACTGCCCGTCGTCGAACCGCGCCTCCGGCGCAACCCAAAAGCCTCCGCCAAAACAGCGCCCATTCGCAATCATCGTCATCGTACTTGTCTGCTCATACACCCGGCCCTGGTCCAGCTCAATTCGCAGGTGCGGCACTTGATACCTCATCAGCGTCCGCATCACCGACGCAAAATACATCGGCAACCCGTGCAAATACTTGCGCGTCCACAGTGTATCCTTCGCCACGAACGCGCCAAACCCCACATCCCACCCATTCAGAAAATAATCGGGATGAATATGCCCCGGCGCCGGCTTGTCCCCCATCAGCCGCCCCACATCCACATGCGCCACCGCGCCCGCCGCAATCCGCTTGACTGCCAGCCGCCAGTCGTCATGGTTCTCGCCGATCTTGCACGCCGGCGGCATCATCTTGACAAAATCATTCCCATTCCCGACCGGAATAATCCCCAGCGGAATCGTCACCCCTTCGTTCGACGCCCGCAAGAGCCCGTTCAGCACCTCGTGCGCCAGGCCGTCCCCACCCACTGACACCACCCGTTCATATCCCTGGTCGCTCGCTTCCCAGCCCAGTTGCACCGCGTGCAGCGATTTGTGCGTTTCCGCCAGATCAAACTCGACCCCGGCGGTCCGCAGTTCCTTCTCCACCTCTTCCCAGGCTCGGGCCGCGCGCCCGCGCCCCGCCACTGGATTGAGGACCACGAGTGTTTTGTTCATATCGATAAATCTCCCCACACCTCATTCACGAGGAGTGGCAACAAGCGCCCCGAAGGCCCATTCAGCCGAAAAGTAGCGCGCGTCGAAAGCGGCGTCTCATGCGGATTAACCTCGACAACCGTCGCGCCTCGCGATAGCGCCTCAAAAGGGAGCGACGCCGCAGGCTCGACTTCGCCCGAAGTCCCGATTGAGAGAAACACATCACAATTCTGCGCCGCGTCAATCGCCGTGCGCAGCGCGGCGAGCGGAAGCGCCTCGCCAAACCAGACCACATCCGGCCGTAGATGCGCGCCACAGTGCGGACAACGTGGTGGGATGTCTTGATCCTCGCGCCACGAGTTAAAGATAGTATCCTCGAGAAAGCATTTCGCCCGGTTGATATTACCGTGGAGCTCAACGACCTGTCGGCTCCCGGCCCGTTGGTGCAAGCCGTCGATATTTTGCGTCACCAGTACAAATTCGGGAATGCGCCGCTCCATCTGCGCCAGGGCCAGGTGCCCCGGATTGGGCGCCGTCTCTGCCATCATCTTACGCCGGGAGGCATACCATTCCCATACCAGCCTGGGATTCCGGCGAAACCCCTGGCGCGTTGCCAGTTCGTCAGGATTGAAGGTGGACCACATCCCCGTCTGGGCATCGCGAAAGGTTGGCACGCCGCTCTCTGCCGATACGCCTGAGCCGGTGAGCACCACCATACGCCGCGCCCGCCTGAGAATTGTCAATAAAACGGGAGAGAGAGGGGTTCCTTGTTGCATCGTTTTGTCTAGGTCAGGGAGATGATTGTTCTTCGATTATAAGCATTAAGGGGTGTATCTGCAATATTCATACTTTACCTCACCAGGCCGGCCGTTTAACCGCTTTCACCAGGTGAGATGCGCCCTATATCCGATGTCAATACCATAATGATCGAAAAAACCGACCAGGCTTTCCCCTGATCGGTTCCTCCTTATATCTTTCTGCAAGTTCGGGGTACCGTTTCCCGCTTGAGGCTTTCTATGCCGTCGCCTTTTCCAGCCGCTCGGCGTACTGCTTTTTGTAATACTCCATATACTCGCCGTTCTTGAGCTTGCGCCACCACCATTCGTTGTCCACGTACCATTTCACTGTCCGCTCGATGGCCTGCTCAAAGGTATGGGCGGATTTCCAGCCGAGGCTGCGCAGCTTGCCGGTATTGATTGAATAGCGGCGGTCGTGACCGGGGCGGTCGGGGACATAGCGAAGCAGGCTCTCCGGCTTGCCGAGCAGTTGGAGGATTATGCGCGCCATGTCGATGTTATAAGTCTCGACGCCCGTGCCGACGTTATACACCTCGCCCGGCTTGCCATCATGCAGAACGGTGTCAATCCCTTCGCAGTGATCCATCACGTACTGGTAATCGCGCTGCTGGCGCCCATCGCCATAGAGCGGAAGCGGCAAATTGTCGATTGCGTTCGTGACAAAGAGAGGGACCACCTTTTCGGGATACTGGTAGGGGCCGATATTGTTCGAGCCGCGCGTGATCGTCGCCGGCACACCGTAGGTCACATAGTACGAGTTGATAAGAAGATCAGCCCCCGCTTTCGAGGCCGAGTAAGGGGACCTGGGCTCGAGCGCATCCGTCTCGACAGACGATCCTTCGCGGACCCAGCCATAGACCTCGTCGGTACCCACCTGGTGAAAGCGCTCCAGCCTCAGCTTTTTCGTCGCTTCCAGAAGCACATAGGCGCCATAGACGTCAGTGCGGATGAACGCATCCGGATCGAGAATCGAGCGATCGACATGTGTGTCTGCGGCAAAATTGACAATGGTATCGATCTGGTGGGCGCGCAGGGTTTGTTCCACCGTCGCCGCGTCGGAAATGTCGCCCCGGACAAAGACATAGCGTTTGTCGTCCAGGTCGTGCAGGTTGTCGAGGTTACCCGCATAGGTCAGTTTGTCATAGACCACGATGCGATAGTCGGGATACTTCCCGAGCAGGTAATGCACAAAATTCGAGCCGATAAAGCCGGCTCCGCCCGTCACGAGTAAGTTCTTCATTCTTACAGTTTTACTCCGCGCTGCAAGAGCGCATCCTGCCTCAGTTCAGAGAGATCCTCAATGCTCAACTGATAGGTATCAATCTCACCCAGCCGGTCGCCCGCGGTGACCCGTCCCTGGATGACGATCCCTTCATCCGTTTCAATAATCCGGAGTTCTTCCAGGTTATTGCGGTCCGCATAGCGCCCCATCACTCGCAGAATCTCGGAATAGGTCATGGGCGTGCCCGCCCGTGTCATTCGCTGCATCTTAGGCCCCCTTGATCATCTTGAGCAAGTCCTGGTCCGAGAACACATGCGTCTCGATCTGGCGGTGATAGCGCTCGCCTGTCACAAAGAGGACAGACCCGGAAACGATGACCCCGTGCTCGAATTCCAGCACGCAGACATCGGTCATGTGCTTTTGCGCGACAAACCGCCCGATCGCCGCAAAGGCATCGGCATATGTTAGCTTGCCCTTACCCAACGGTCCCATGTCTGGCCTCCTGTCCCGCGTTCCTAAATGCCAACCTGGCTGTGGTCGCCAAGCATCAATTTTAACGTCTTAGTCTGCCCCCGGGCGCGCGTGATCTGCACGTTCCGCCCGATCAGACTGTCGGCGACGCGCCGGTCCAAGTCTTCAAGCTGGCTGTGCTCCAGGACGATGCTGTGCTCGATCTCACAATTACGAATCGTGCAATCGTGATTGATCGAGGTGTAGGGGCCAACGTAAGCATTCTCGATGCAGGTCCGCTCGCCAATGATGGCCGGGCCGCGAATTTTGCTGTTGATCACCCTGGCCCCCTTTTGCAGCACGACGCGTCCCTCGAGCTCCGAGTTCGAGCACTCCCCCTCGTTGCTCTCTTGAATCACGTCCAACACCAGCCGGTTCGCCTCCAGCATGTCGCCGAGACGGCCGGTATCGATCCACGGTTCCTGCAGCAGGTGGGCGCGCACGTTGTGTCCAGTATTGATGAGGTACTGAATGGTATCTGTAATCTCCAGCTCACCGCGCGCCGAGGGCTTGATCGAGTTGACCGCTTCGAGCGCCGACGGGCCGAACATGTAAATGCCGATGACGGCATAGGGTGAGATGAATTCCTTCGGCTTTTCGACCACTCGCTGGACTCTGTTCTCGGCGTCGAGCACCGCCACCCCCATGCTGCTCGGGTCCTTCATCGCATAGAGAATGATCTGGGCATCCATGTTACCCTCGCGGAACGCCCTGACCTGGGGCACGATACCTCCCCTGATAAAGTTATCCCCAAGAAAGAGGACAAAGCGATCGCCGTCCAAAAAATCAGCGGCGATCTTGATGCCATGCGCAATGCCAAGGGGCTGCGCCTGTGGAATATAGGTGACGCGTGCGCCGAACTGGGAACCGTCGCCCACCGCCTGCCGGACCTGTTCGCCGGTTTCGGGTGAAATCACAATCCCGATCTCGGTGATGCCTGCTTCGGCCAAATCCTCCAACGCAAAAAAGAGAACCGGTTTATTGGCGACCGGCACCAACTGCTTGGCGCCTGTATAGGTCAGGGGGCGCAGGCGTGTCCCCTTGCCACCGCTCAAAATCAATCCCTTCATAGAAATTCCAGTATACAGGCATACAAGACAGACAGGTCAAACCGCTTGTCTACTTGTCTCCCTGTTTTCCGGTCTCCTTGCTTTCTGCATAATAATAGCCCATGCTCGAATCGACGCGGGCGTTGTTGAGGACTGCGCCGACGAGCCGGGCATGCGCCTTGTCGAGCAACGCCTGCGCCTTTTTGGCGCGGTCGCGGCTGGTCTTGCCCGCGCTGAGCACGAGCAACACGCCGTCCACTTTGGAAGAGAGGATGGCCGCATCGGTCACGGCGATGATCGGCGGGGTATCAAAGAGGATCACGTCGGCGTAGGCGAGCAGTCCCTGGATCACTTCGCCCATCCGGCGCGAGCCGAGCAGTTCTGATGGATTCGGCGGAAGCTGGCCGCTCGTGATGACCTTGAGGTTGGCCTCCGGCGTATCCTGAAACGGGGGATGCGCCAACAACGAATCATCCCGCATCAAGTCGGTGACGCCGCTGTTGTTCCGCAGGTCAAAGATCGTGTGCAGCGAGGGCCGCCGCAGATCGCAATCGACCAGGAGCACCCGCTTGCCCGCCTGGGCCATCGTCACCGCCAGGTTCGCCAGGGTCGTCGATTTGCCTTCGTCTGCGCCGGCCGATGTGGCGACCATCGTGCGCAGGGGCTTGTCGAGCGCCGAAAACTCCAGGTTCGTTCGCAAGGTCCGGTACGCCTCGGCGACCGGCGAACGCGGGTTGGAAATGGTAATTAGAGTATTGGTCATTTGAGTATAGAGGGAAAAGGGTATACCGGTATACGTGTCCGCAGGGGCGATTGGCCGAACGCCGCCCCTAACCGCTATCCCTTCTCCTTGGGCATGGTCGGAATGGCGCCGAGCACGGTCAGTCCCAGATAGCGCTCGATGTCTTCGGTGGACCGAACAAAGGCAGACTGGAGAAATTCCAAAACAAAGACCACCAGCGTGCCGACGAGCGTGCCGAGGATGCCCCCGGCGAGCACATTGATCGTCGTCTTGGGCGAAAACTTTTCGGCCGGGCTGGCATTCTCGAGAATGCTGACGAGGATGCGATCTTGCTGATCGATCTGGAGGTTTTCCTGCTGGTGCTGGACAACAAAGGTCTCGGCCAGGGTCTGGGTGAGCTGGCCCACCATGTTGATATCCCGGTCCTTGACCTCAATGTCAAGCGTCAGGTCCGCCTCGCTAGAGCTCACGCTAATTTCGCTGAGGAATTTCTCGACCGAAATATCGTACTTGAGCTGGCTGAGCACCTTTTGGGCGATCGCCTTGGTCTGAAGCTGCCGGCTATATTGGAGGACCAGATTTTTAATGGCAAGGGTCTGGCCATAATCGGACGGACGCGTGGGGGTGGCACTGAGCGTAATCACCGAGCGATAAATCGTCGGCTGCAACCAGCTAAAACCCAGGGCGCCCACCGCGCCGACTGCGGCGATGAGCAAGATCATCCAGCCACGTTTAAACAAAACCCGCGCGTATTCGCGCAAATCCATGTATTGCTCCTTTCAAAAGCGCCTTATATGATAACATAACAGAGAAAATAAGGGAACTCGAAGACTTGATTCGTTCATGGCAATTTACAGCTCCGAGCCTTCCTTTCCTAATCTGTTCACCGGTTCGCTTGCTCCCGGAGCAGCTCAACCAGCCCGCGCAGGCCGACCGTATAGCTGCGCCAGCCAAGCCCGAGCACCTGCCCTACGCAAACGGGAGCGAGCACCGACCGGTGCCGGAATTCTTCGCGCTTGTGTACATTGGAGAGATGCACTTCGAGAGTGGGTTTGTCCACCGCCGCAATCGCATCGCGCAAAGCATAGCTGTAATGCGTATATGCACCCGGATTGATGAGAACGCCGTCGGCCCAGGTCCGCGCGGTGTGAAGGGCGTCGATCAGCACGCCCTCATGATTCGATTGCAGGATGCGGAGTTCGACCCCCAACTCCTGGGACAATGCGACAAGTCGTTTATTGATCTCGTCCAACGTGACGCGCCCGTACACCTCCGGCTCGCGCTCGCCAAACAGATTGAGATTCGGCCCATGCAATATCAGAATGTTCATCGCTTACCTACTCATAAACTGCCATTGCGAGGAGCGCTTTTTGCGACGAAGCAATCTCGCTCGCGGTTACTAGTACCAGGAGGGATTGCTTCGTGCCTCGCAACAACAGCAACTACCGCGCGCCGGAGGCCCCCAGGACATCCAAGATCGCCTGTGCGGGAATATCGTCGACGACGGTCACCCGCCCAATCGCACACGGCAGGACCAGGCGCAGCCGCCCGGACTGGACCTTTTTGTCGCGGCGCATTCCCTGCACAATGGCCTCGGCGGAAAACTCGGGCGGGACCGTGGTGGGGAGCTGCAGCCGGTCGAGCAGCGCGATCATCCGCGCGCTCGCGGCCGAGTCGCAGAGACCGGTGCGCGCCGCGAGCCGCGCCGCGCACGCTGTCCCGATTGCGACCGCATACCCGTGCCCGATGCGATAGTCTGACAGCGTCTCGATAGCGTGCCCGAACGTGTGCCCGAGGTTCAGATGCGCCCGGACGTTCTGCTCGAAAGGGTCCTGTTCGACGAGCGCAATTTTGACGCGCATGGAACGCCCCAGCATCGACGCGTCGAGCGGCCCCTGTTCCAAGGCGGCAAAGAGCGCTGGGTCGCCAATGATGCCCGCCTTGACCACTTCGGCCAAGCCAGAGCGATATTCGGCGGCGGGCAGGGTTTCAAGGAGCGCCGGATCGGCGAGGACGGCGCGGGGGAATTTGTACGCGCCGATCAGGTTTTTGCCCGTCGCATGGTCCACCGCGACCTTGCCGCCGATGCTGGCATCCACCATCGCCAGGAGCGTCGTCGGGACCTGGACGAACGGGAGGCCGCGCAGCCAGGTCGCCGCGGCGAGTCCCGCCACATCGCCGACGACCCCGCCGCCCAGCGCGAGCACGAGCGAATCGCGTTCAAGCCCTGCCTGCGCGAACTGATCGTAGAGCGAACGAAGGGTATCCAGATTCTTGTAGGCTTCGCCATCGGGCAACGTGACAAGCACGGGGTCGAGCCCCTCGGTGCGGAGCGAGGCACACAGCGCATCCGCATGGAGGCGCGCCACCGTAGGATTCGTCACTACGGCACAGCGCGCGACCCGCGTCAGGCCAGCGAGCCAGGCGCCAGACTGCGCCAGGAGGCCCGCGCCCAACCAGATGGGATAGGCCCCCTCCGGCGAATGGACGCTCAGTTCCTCGACCTCGCCCACCGCGCACTGATAGCACCGCAGGACCTCGCGGGCGACATCGTCTAGAGTACGCGCGTTCGTCGCGACGTGCTGCGCGATCGCGGCATAAGCCCCGGTGCGTTCGGCCAGCAGTTTCTCGACACGCACCCGCCGGTCACCGGTCAGCAGCGGCCGGTCGGTCGCGGCATCCAACCGCTTGAGAATCTCGTCCGCCCCGGCGTCCAGGCAGATTACGACGCTCGCGGCCAGCGCCGCGCGGTTCACGGGATTCACCAGCGTCCCGCCGCCGGTCGCAATGACCAGATTTTCGCGCGGCGCCAGTTCACGGCAGAGCGTGTTCTCCATCTCGCGAAAAGCGGGCTCACCCTGCTCGGCAAAAATCTGCGCAACGCTCATCCCGGCGCGTTCGGCCAGTCGCTCGTCCATATCGACCAGCTCACGCCCCAGCCGCACGGCGACGAGCCGCCCCACGCTCGATTTGCCCGTGCCCATAAAGCCGGTCAGGACGAGGTTAGGCGCCATTCGCTCCCTCCTTGTGCGGCGATGGCAGCGGCGACTGCCACGCCTGCCAGTGGGCGCTCATCTCGGCCAGCGAATCGCCGCCAATCTTGTCCATGAGCACCTCGGCGAGGACCCAGGCGACCACCGCCTCGACGATGACGCCAGCGCGCGGGACATGACAAAAATCGGACCGTTGATACTGGGCCAGGACCCCTGCGCCAGTGGTGAGGTTGATCGAACGGAGGGGCGTCAGCGTCGTGGCAATCGGCTTGAACGCCGCAAGGATCACGAGCGGCTCGCCGTTGGTGATACCCCCCTCCAGCCCCCCGGCGCGATTGGTGGGCCGCGTCACCTGCGAGCTCGCGGCGGGCAGAATCTCATCCTGCACCTCGGTCCCGGGCCGCCGCGCATTCTCAAACGCATCGCCGATCTCGACCCCCTTGACCGATGGGATGCTCATGACCGCCTGCGCGAGCCGACCATCCAGCTTGCGGTCCCAGTGCACATGCGAGCCCAGCCCGACCGGCAGATTCAGTGCGACCGTTTCGATCACCCCGCCGACCGTGTCCCTGGACCGAATGACCGTGTCGATACAGGCGCGGATGCGCTCGGCGCTCGGCTCGTCATAGACGCGCACATCCGAGAGATCGGCCAGCGCAAACCGCCGTGCGTACGGGAGCGGCGTCACGGCGGCGGTCTCGCGGCCAATAGCAAGAACATAACTGCCGACCTGGATATCGAAACAGCCGATGAGCTGCCGCGCAATTGAGCCAACCGCGACGCGCATGGCGGTCTCGCGTGCACTGGCCCGCTCTGCGACGAGGGTCATATTATCCAAGGCATATTTTTGCGCGCCCGCAAGGTCGGCATGCCCGGGCCGCGGGATGGTCTGGACCGGGATCGGCTTGCCCACACGCCGCTTGAAATCCAGATTCTCGATACGCAATGCGACAGGCGCACCGATGGTGAGGCCGTTCCATACACCCGAGGTGATCTCGACCTGGTCCTGCTCGATCTTCATGCGCGCACCGGCGCCAGCGCCGGCCTGCCGCCGGGCCAGGTCGCGGTTGATGCCGTCAATCGATATGGGCAGGCCAGCGGGCAGACCCTCGACGATGCCGACCAGTGCGGGGCCGTGCGATTCGCCCGCGGTCAAGAAACGGAGCATGATCATTCCTCCTGATGCAATTGAGCCAGCGCGGTTTGCGCCGCGCGCTGCATGACGGCGACCGGCGCGGGCTGCCCTGTCCACAGCTCGAACGCGCGAGCACCCTGGTGGACCAGCATCTCCAGCCCCCCAATGGCCTGTGCGCCAGCCTCGGCCGCCTCCCGCAACAGGCGCGTCTCACGTGGATTATAAACCAGGTCAAAGACAATGGCGCCGGGGCGGAACGGCGCGCTGGGCGCGAGCGGCGAGGCGTCGACGTGCGGCCACATGCCTACGGAGGTCGCATTGACAATCAGGTCGGCGTTGGCCAGCGCGGCAAGATCTTCGACATCAACCGCGAGCGCAGGAAAGCCAGCACGCACGCGGGCAGCCAATAGCTCGGTACGCGCGGGCGTGCGATTGTAGAGCGCCAGGTGAGCCACACCGGCGTTCCCCAGCGCCCACGCTACGGCGCGGGCTGCGCCCCCTGCCCCCAGGATTGCCGCACGCGCACCCTGCGGCGAACAGCCATACGCCGCCAGCGATTGCAAAAAGCCGACCGCATCGGTATTCTCGCCGATCAGTTTACCCTCGCGGTGAATAATCGTATTGATCGCGCCGATCTCTTGCGCGGTCTGGCTCACCTCATCCACGAACGGCAGGAGGGTCTCTTTATACGGAATAGTGATGTTCGCCCCCGCGCAATCGGCGGTGCGCAGGGCGGTGAGGACCTCGGACAGCCGATCGGGCGGGAGAGCAAGCGAGGCATAGCGCCAGTCGTGCAGCCCGCACGCCTCCAGCGCGGCGTTCTGCATCGCGGGCGACACCGAATGCCCCAAGGGATAACCGAGCAGATAGAGCTGCATCATGCCTGCACCCCCGCGAGGAGCGTGTCAAACCCCGGGAAGGAGTCGGCGACGCATTCCCAGCCTTCGATTGTCGTCTCACCTTGCGCGATGAGCGCGGCCACCGCGAGCGACATGGCGAGCCGGTGATCACCATGCGAGCGAACCGGCGCGCCTTGCAGCCGGGTCGGCCCCACAATCGTGAACCCATCGGCGTACGGCTCGATCTGTGCGCCCATCTTGCGCAGCTCGCCGGTCAGCGTGGCAATCCGATCCGACTCTTTGACGCGCAACTCGGCCGCGTCGCGGACGCGCGTCTCGCCGTGCGCCTGGGTCGCCGCCACCGCGAGAATCGGGAATTCGTCGATCATCCGCGGGATGAGGCCGCCGGCGATCTCTGTTCCGCGCAAATCATGCCCATTGCCGACAAGGATGTCGCCAACCGGCTCGCCGCACACCTCGCCCTCATTCTCCACCCGAATCTCGGCCCCCATCGCGGCAACGACCACGGCAAGGCCGGTGCGGGTGGCGTTGAGGCCGACATGAGGCATGCGAATCGCTGAGCCGCGGAGAATAAGCGCGGCGACAAGGAAAAAGGCAGCGGATGAGAAATCGTTGGGAATGGTGAGATCACGCGCCGCGAGCCGCTCGGGCGGGGTGAGGCACACCATCCCCGGAGCTGACGACTCGACCCGGACACCCATCGCGGATAACATACGCTCGGTGTGGTCGCGGCTCGGACCTGGCTCGCCGAGCATCACCGGACTATCGGCGTACAGCCCAGCGAGCAAGAGCGCCGACTTGACCTGCGCACTAGCAACCGGCAGCGTATAGGTGATGCCATGGAGCGGGCGCGCCCCACGAATCGCCAGTGGCGGTAGCCGGTCGCCATTTCGCCCCAGCACGGTCGCGCCCATCGCGCGGAGGGGGTCGAGCACGCGCCCCATCGGCCGCCGCTTGAGCGCGGGCGTGCCGTCGAGAACCGAGAGGAAATCCTGGCCTGCGACAAGACCGGCGAGCAGACGGATCGTCGTTCCCGAACCAAGGCAAAAAAGGACGTTGTCCGGCTCGCGCAGGCCGTGGAGGCCGCGCCCCTGCACACACAGCGCATCGGCTCCTGCCGGCTCGATCTCTACGCCCAGCGCGCGCAAACAGGACACTGTCGCCGAGGTGGTCTCACTGGCGAGAAAGTTATCGATGCGCGCCGCGCCCTCCGACAGCGCGCTCAGGATGACGGCGCGATGAGAGATAGACTTGTCGGCCGGGATGGGAATGACGCCTTGCAATGGCCGGGTCGCCGGCGCGATTCGCAGGTTAGCCATGATTCATCCCTCTTTCCCACATCCGGCGCGATTCGGCGGCCGCGGCGAGCCAGGGAGCGAGCACCGCGGCGTCCCCATTCGCCACAAGCGTCGCCAACTCGGAGAGCGAGTGCACATAATCTTGCAGGCACGCGCGGATACAGTCACGGTTCGTCAAGAGGATGTCGAGCATCATGGTCGTATCGCTCGCGGCGAGCCGGGTCGTATCACGGAACCCACTCGCCGCCGTCCGCCAGACGGCCGGGTCGTGCTCTGCCCACCCGCTCGCGGTATGGACAAGATTGGCCGCGACAAGGAACGGGACATGACTGACCGCCGCAACCAGTTGATCGTGGCGCGCCGCGTCCATGACCTCACTCCGCGCGCCGACCGTTTGCGCCAGCCATGCGGCGCGCGCTAGCCCCGCTTTATCGGAACGGGCGGTTGGCGTGAGGATGAACAGCTTATCCCGGTAGAGCTGCGCATCGGCGGCCGCGAGCCCGCTCGTCTCTTTGCCGCACATCGGATGCCCGCCAACGGCGTGAAGGTCTGGCGGGAGCTGATCCATGGCCCGGATGACCTCACCCTTGGCCGAGCCGAGGTCGAGCACGAGCGCGCCTGGATGCGCGAGCGCGCCGACCACCGGCACCAGGTCGATAATCGTTCGCACCGGCGCAGCAAGAACAATGATATCCGCGCCGGCGAGGAATGCACCCAGCCCCGCGTACCCTTCCGCAATCGCGCCGCGTGCGAGCGCAGCCTGCACCACCGCGGGGTCGCGGTCCACGCCGATGATCGGCCCCACTGCATCGCCCGCTGCGCGGAGCGCCAGGGCGAGCGAGCCTCCCATCAGCCCAAGGCCGACGATGGCAATGCAGGGGCCTGGCTCGACCTCCGCCATTATGCCGTTCTCCCCAGCGCAGGCGCGATCATTCGAATCTCATCCATCATCGACATGAATTTGGCGGGCTTGAGCGATTGCGGGCCGTCGCTCATGGCGTGCGCCGGGTCGGGATGCACTTCGATGATTAATCCATCGGCCCCTGCAGCAATCGCCGCGCGCGCCACCGGCGCGACCAGCTCCCATTTGCCGGTCCCATGGCTCGGGTCGGCGATAACCGGTAAGTGCGTGAGGGTTTTCAAAAGTGGAATGGCGTTAATGTCGAACGTGTTACGCGTTGCCGGCTCAAACGAGCGAATCCCGCGCTCGCACAACATCACTTTTGTGTTGCCATTGCAGAGGATGTACTCGGCCGCCATCAAGAGCTCTTCAATCGTGGACATCAGGCCGCGCTTGAGCAAGACCGGTTTCTGGATCTGGCCGACCGCCTGCAAGAGCGCAAAGTTCTGCATGTTGCGCGCGCCGACCTGGAGAATGTCGGCATACTGCGCCACGAGCGTCACCTCTTGCGGAGACATGACCTCCGTGATGACCGGCAGGCCGGATTCTTCGCGCGCCTCTTTGAGAAGCTCCAGCCCCTTGAGGCCCAACCCCTGGAACGAGTAGGGCGACGTGCGGGGCTTGTACGCCCCGCCGCGGAGCACCTGCGCGCCCGCCGCCTTGACCGCCGCGGCGCTGGCCAGCAGTTGCGCGCGCGATTCAATCGCGCATGGCCCGGCCATTGTAACAACCTGTTTCCCACCGATGGCAACTCCGTTGACCTGGATCACCGAATCCTGTGGGTGGAAATCGCGGCTGGCGAGCTTGAACGGATGAAGGATTCGCACTGCGCGCTCGACGCCGGGCAGTAGCTCGAAATGGTCGGGGTCCAGCGCGCGCTCGTCGCCGATCACGCCGATGATGGTGCGCTCGTCGCCGGCGGAGAGATGTGCGCGAAAGCCGAGCTCTTGAATGTGATCGACCACCCCGGTAATTTCGTCCGGGCTGGCCTGGTGCTTCATGACGATAACCATAAGAATCTCCTTTTGATCTATTCGATCAGGTCCGGACGCAGCGCACGCGCCGCCTCCAGGTAAATGGGATGGATGGAATTCTTCGCCGCCTCGCGGTTGAGCAGGATGAGGACGCGAATGCAGCGTTCGAGATCGCCCTGGATGGCCGGGGCCTGGGCGTCGAGCAGCGCGACGCGGGTCCAGCCCAGCTCGCGGGCAGCGCGGCTGGGGAACGCCGCAGTCAGGTCCGGGGTCACGGTAAAGTACACCATGACGAGTTCGTCGGGACAGAGGGAGTTGGCGCGTACAATCTCGGTCAAGAGCGTGCGGGTCGCGGCCAGGACCGCGTGGGCAGTATTTTCAGGGGCGGTCGTCGCCCCCCGGATAGCAAGTGTTGGCATAGGCACTCTGGGAATAAAAAAAGAGCGTAGGGCCGAAACCCCACGCTCCTGTTTTGGTTCTAGCAGTGACTCATCCTTGAGCTGGCGTGGCGATTCGACCCGTGGGAAAGCCCGGGTAATAATACGCCGCAAAATAGCCCAAGAACGAAAACGTTGTCATAGAATGGAGGCGACTTTAGCACGGGTGCGAAATTTTGTCAAACCGGGTTCCTGGCCCGGTTATGTTGAATTCGCTTTGACCCACAAGAATACCGGTGCTATAATTCTCGTTGCGTTTTTTCTAGTTATTGATGTGCTGCAAGGAGGCAGATTTGGATCTCCAATTTCAGAGTGGGGATATCGCCCAATGGCAGGGCGATGGTATAGTTGTCAACGTATTCAAAGGCGGCCAACTCGAACCCGCAGCAGCGACGGTCGACCGAGCGCTGGATGGGGCGCTGAGCCATATTATCAAGGATAGCGAATTTAAAGCAGACACAGGAGCAACCCGCGTCTTTTATACCCTCGGCAAGATTCCCACCGTCCGCGTCTGTGTGGTCGGACTCGGCAAGCAAGCGGATTTTACACTGGACGTTATCCGCCGCGCCGCCGCGCAATCGGCCAAAGCGCTGCGCGGCGCCGGCGCAAAATCGATTGCGTCGGTGATTCATGGTCAAGGCGTGAGCGGCTTCGACGCTGCTTCGGCTACCCAGGCAACCGCCGAAGGGTTGGTTCTCGGCCTCTGGCGCTTTCGCAAATATTTTGGCGAATCGGACGAAAATGGGGAAGAGGATCCCCGCCCCGAGATTCAGAGCATTACGCTGTTTGCGAATGAAGCTGATCTCGCCGCGGCCCATGCGGCCGCCGAGCGCGGGCGCATCATTGCCGATGGGAACAACCTCGCCCGCGAGCTCTCCAACGAGCCGGGCAACACGCTGACCCCGACCCGCATGGCGGAAATTGCGCGGGAGATGGCCGAAAAGAACGGGCTCGAGTTTTATGTGATCGACCGCGAAGAGGCCAAGCGCAAAGGAATGGGCGCATTCCTCGGCGTGGCGCAGGGCTCGGACCAACCCCCGGTGATGTTCGTCATGCGCTATTGGGGCGCAGGCAAGGACCAGCCGGGCGGGCTCGGCCTTGTCGGCAAAGGCATCACGTTCGACAGCGGCGGCATTTCGCTCAAGCCGGCCGAGAATATGGAACACATGAAGGGGGACATGTCTGGCGGCGCGGCGGTCATCGGCGCGATGCAGGCGATTGCACAGCTCGGGCCAAAAGTAAACGTGACCGGTATTGTCGCGGCGACCGAGAACATGCCAGGCGGCAAGGCGTACAAACCCGGCGATATTCTGAAAGCGATGAACGGCAAGACCATCGAAGTGGTCAACACCGACGCCGAAGGGCGCCTCGTCCTCGCCGATGCCGTTACCTATGCTACCCAGGAATTGAAACTCGATACGGTCGTGGATACGGCGACCCTGACTGGCGCAGTCGTCGTCGCCCTGGGTCACTATCGTACGGGCGTCTTTACGAACGACGACGGGCTGGCGCAAAAGATTATCGAGTTGGGCAACCGCACCGGCGAGCGCATGTGGCAGATGCCGATGGACAAAGAATATCGCGATCAACTCAAGAGCGATTGGGCCGACCTCAAGAATACCGGCGGGCGCGCGGGCGGCTCAATCACCGGAGCGTGGTTCATTCGCAGCTTTGTCGAGAACGGCGCCCGGTGGGCGCACCTCGATATTGCTGGCACTGCCCACCTGGGCGACGCTAAAGAGCGCGGCTATTTCAACAAGTTCGGCACCGGCATCCCGACCCGGACGTTTGTGGAGCTCGCGCTGGATCGGGAGAAGAACAGCGGTTAGCTGTTAGCGATTAGACATAAACGGATTTCGCTGAGACCCGCCCTGCAAATAACGCTGGGCGGGTTTATAATATTATCGCTATGCAAGATTTTCTCACCCGTCTCGCGCAAGGTCCCGTCCTCTGCGATGGGGCAATGGGCACCCTGCTCAACGCCAAAGGCATCTCACTCCACCAGTGCTTTGACGAATTGAACCTCTCGCAGCCTGCGCTCGTCCAGGAGATCCACGACGAATATGCGCGCGCCGGTGCGTCGATAATCGAGACCAACACCTTTGGAGCGAACCGGTACAAGCTCGACGGCCATGGGCTGGCTGCGCATGTCGTCGAGATCAATCGCGCGGGGGTTCGCCTGGCGCGGCGGGTTGCCGAGTCTGCGCCGCGTCCACTCCTGGTCGCGGCATCGGTCGGGCCGCTCGGCGTACAGCTTGCGCCGGTCGGCTCGCTCACACGCCACGAGGCGTACGAAGCGTTTTGCGAACAGATCGGTGCGCTCGCCGCGGAAGGTCCCGATGCGCTGATATTCGAAACCTTTGGCGACTTGAAAGAGATCACCGAGGCGGTCCGCGCCGCGCAGGGGATCTGCGATCTACCGATCATCGCGCAGATGACTTTTACCAACGACGGCATCACCTCACTCGGCTATACCCCCGAACAGGTCGCGCGGGCCCTCGTCGCGCTCAAGGTGAATGTCGTCGGCGTCAACTGCTCGGTCGGCCCAGCACGCGTACTCGCCATCATCGAAAAGATGATCGAGACGGTGCAGGACGACCCGCGCAAGCCCCCCCTGCTCTATTTTTCGGCGCAGCCCAATGCCGGTTTTCCCGAGGCAAGCGGCGGCCGCATCTTTTATCCCTCTGCGCCGGAATATTTCGGCCAGTATGCGCGCCGCTTGATCGAGGCGGGGGTGACCCTCGTAGGCGGGTGCTGCGGCACGACGCCCGACCATACCCGCGCCATGCGCCTCGCACTCGACGCCCTCGCCCAGTTCGCCGGAGCACGGCGACGCGTCGCCGCGACGGCCACAACACGCCCCGTGGAAGCGCCGCTGCCCGCAGAGCCGCCAACCCAGCTCCAGCAAAAACTCGACGCCGGGCGCTTTATCGTCAGCGTCGAGGTCGATCCGCCGCGCGGTTTTGGCATGAACGCCGTGCTGGCGGGTGCGCTCATCCTCAAGCAAGCAGGGGCCGACGTCGTCAACATCGCCGACAGCCCGCGCGCCCAGATGCGCATGAGCGCGTGGGCAGTCGCCCATCTCACCCAGGCCGAGGTCGGCATCGAGACCGTGCTCCACTTTCCCGTGCGCGGGCGCAACCTGCTGCGTGTCCACGGCGATCTCCTCGCCGCGCATGCGCTGCGCGTCCGCAACATTTTTGCGGTCATGGGAGACCCGCCCGCGATCGGCGATTATCCGAGCGCAAGCGACACCTACGACCTGGTCCCTTCCGGTCTCGCCGCGCTCATCAAGCAGAACTTTAATCACGGGACCGATCACGCAGGGATGGAGATCGGGCAGCCCTGCTCGTTCACGGTCGGCGTCGCCCTCGACATGGGCGCACGCGATATCCTGCGCGAGGTCAAGAATCTCCACAAGAAAATCGAGGCCGGGGCGGATTTTGCGCTGACCCAGCCGGTGTTTGACCCCGCCGTGGCGCGCGCCTTTATCGCACGCTATCAGGCGGAATACGGGCCGCTGCACCTCCCGCTCCTGGTCGGCATCCTCCCGCTCTATAACACGCGCCACGCCGAGTTCCTCCACAACGAAGTCCCCGGCATTACGCTCACCGATGCAGCGCGCGAGCGGATGCGCCTGGCCGGCGACAAGGGCCGCGCCGAGGGATTGAAAATCGCGGGCGAGCTGTGGGCCGAGCTGCGCGAGTTTGCGCGCGGGGTGTACATCATGCCCCCCTTCAATCGCTATGAGCTGGTTGCCGAGCTATTGAGCCGCGTCCCCGCGTAACCTCCTTTTTTGTTGTTTCTCTGATTCGGTGCTAATATAGCACGGCTAATTTCGAGAAGGAGGCTCTCACTGTATGTCCAAACGGACGCTTGTCGCGCTCCTGGCGCTTGTTGTCCTTGCCGTTCTAGTTGTCGGGTGCGATGGATCACCCACCCCGGCCCGGCCCACCCGCACAACGACGATTGTTCGGACGCCCACCCCGGTCCCCGCCACCGATGAAGAGGCGGTTCGCCAGATCATCAATGCCGAGTGCGAAGCGGTTGTGCAGCAGGATATCGACCGGCTCCAGGGCATCTGGGCCGCCGACGGCGTGGTGATTGACGCCAATCACACCCCCGATAATACGGCCGACGATGTCACCTGGAAGAACTGGGATTCGATTCGTGACCGCTATGTCAATGTCGTCTTTCCCTCCAGCCCGACCTTTTGCGAGCATCCGGGAACGACGGTTACGGTCGCCGCGGACAAAACCACTGCCACTGCCATCACCGGCGTCAGCATCGGCCAGACCAAATGCGACAACTGCAACAACTGGGTCTTTAAAAAGACCGGCAATAGCTGGAAGATTACGACCCTCACCTATAACCTGAACCCTCAAAAGTAAGCAGATAGCGGCGGCCTCAAGGCTGCCGCTATTGCTGTACCGTTCCCACCCATTGGTACTAGCCAGAACGACTATTGCGGTCGGCCCAATCGGTGTTATAATCGCCGTATAGAAATTGCGCCTGGCGTACGTGTGCCAGGAGATAGGGCTTATGGAAAAAGTAGGCGATCTTCTCCGCGAAAAGATCCTCATTGTCGACGACACCCGCTTTCATCGCGCCATGACGGCCGATATCCTTGCCCGTGTCGGCTATGCAACTGTGGAAGTGGAAAATGGCGCCAAAGCAGTCGAGATGGTCTCGATCGAGAGTCCCGACCTGATCATCCTCGATTCACTCATGCCGGAACTGGACGGCATCGAGGTTTGCCGCAAGCTCAAAGGCGATCCATTTACCAACCACATTCCGATTTTGATCTTTACTTCCAACAATTCCGTTCCGGAGAAGGTGAATTCCTTACGTACGGGCGCCGATGGGTACCTGGCCAAGCCGTTTACCCCGGAAGAGCTCGTCGCCCATGTCGAGGCGCTGTTACGGCGGAGCTTTCACTATGATCCACTCACCAAGCTGCCGGCCGCGCCCTACCTGCACCGCCAGATCGATGCACGCCTGGCGCAGAACCAACCGACCGCGATCCTGTACGCCGACCTCGACCATTTCCGCTCGTATAACCAGGTTTATGGACACGACGCGGGCGACAAGGTGCTGGTGATGTGCGCCAAGCTGATGGTGGAATCCCTGCCGGCGCGTGCAGCATTTGTCGGGCACCTCGGCAGTGACGACTTTATGGCCGTCTTTCCCCCTGACGGCGCCGACACCTTTGCCCAGACGCTTGTGGACCGGTTCCGCTCACTCCAGCCGCAGATCTATAACGATACCGATTACAAGCGCGGCTCGGTCTTTATCGAGAACCGGCGCGGTGAGACGATGGAGCACCCGCTGATGACGCTTTCGGCAGCGCTGGTCGCGAACGAGCGGCGCCCCCTCATCAACTATGTGCAGGTGAGCGAGTTGCTGTCTGAGGTGATGGGTTTTGTCAAGGCGCAGGGAGGCGGGCGCTGGGCCCGCGACCGGCGTTCGCGCTAGCGCGTTTGTCCTTTGAAAATCGCAGGCAAACACCCCGCCGATGTCTCGGCCTCCCAGGGCGAGACTGTGTACCACACGTTCGACAAGTGGGTCCGCTTGGGCAAAAGGCCGTCGCGGCCACGCCTGGATAGGGCATTCCCCTCTTTGTTGTACTCTGGCGAATTGGAGTAGAGAGAGCTTGAAGATTGCGATCGTCGTTAGTTGGCTGAACCAGTATGGGGGCGCCGAGCGCGTGCTGGAAGCCGCCCACGAACTGTTTCCCGATGCGCCGGTTTACACCTCGATCTACGACCCCGCCGCCCTGCCCGCCGAGTATCGCCGCTGGGATATTCGCGTCTCGTTTCTAGATCGTCTGCCCGGCGTCCATCGGCATCATCAACGCTACCTGCCGCTTTACCCGCTGGCCTTTGCCGGCATGCGGCTTAAGGGTTATGATCTGGTCCTGAGCATTCCCAGCGCCTTTGCACATGGGGTGCAAGTTGCGCCCCCGACGCCGCACCTCTGTTATTGCCTGACCCCGGCACGGTTCCTGTGGCAGCACCGCGAATATGTCGAGAACGAGGCGGTGGGCCGCGCCGTTCGTGCGCTCCTCCCCCTTGCGGTCAAGCCCCTGCGAGCGTGGGACCGGCAGGCGGCGCGGCGCGTCACCCGGTTCATTGCCATTTCCAGCGTTGTCCAGACTCGCATCCAGAATTATTATGGACGCCCCTCGACAATCATTTATCCGCCCGTGGATGTGGCGCGCTTTCAGCCCGTCCCATCAGCGGAGGTGGGAGATTATTATTTGATCGTGTCGCGGCTAGTTCCTTACAAGCGGGTACATCTGGCAGTCGAGGCATTCACCCGGTTGGGCCTGCCGCTAGTGATTGCCGGCGATGGGCGAGACCGGGCGCGGCTGGAAAAGATGGCTGGACCGACGATCCGATTCATGGGCCGCGTGTCGGATGCCGAGCGCCGAGACCTGATGGCCCGCTGCCGCGCCTTGATCTTTCCCGGCGAAGAGGATTTCGGCCTGACGCCGCTCGAAGCGAACGCCTCCGGCCGCCCAGTCATTGCCTATGCAGGGGGCGGCGCGCTCGATTCGATTTGCGAAGGGGTGAATGGTGTGCTGTTCGCACAGCCGGACGCGGATTCACTAGCCGACTGCGTGCAGACATTCAACGCTGGCGCGTTTGACCCGCAGCGCATTCGCGTCCACGCCGAGACCTTTGACGTTCAAGTTTTCAAACAGGCGCTGTGTGACTCAATTAACCAACTCGTCAAGATTTCGTGATTGGATTTCTCGGCGCAAGCGGATGCTTGCGCCGAGAAATCCAATCATCCCCATCACTTATGGAATTACGTGAATACTGGCAGATTTTGCGCCGCCGATGGTGGATTCCGGTCGTGCTTCTGGTCCTCGTCGGCGCCGCTTCGCTCGTCACCTATCGCGCGCCGGCGACCTTGTATCAGGCGAGCCTGCGTTTTACCATCGGCGTGTCGGCCGACCGGAACCTGGTGGGAGTCGATCCTATTTTGACTGCCTACCAGGCCTCGGAATATATCCGCGACGATTTCGTCGAGATTCTCCACAGCGATATGTTTGCCAACGACGTCAACAGCAACCTGCAGGGAACGGGCGTCATCGTCGTCAAGGACAATATCGCGGGGGCGGTCGAGAAACAGCGGCGCATCATGTCGATGACGATTACATCGGGCAATCCCGACCAGGCGCGGGTTATCGCCCAGGCCGCCGCCAAGACACTCGAAACGCAGAACAGCAAATATTTCAAGCAACTCGGCTCGGACGGGGCAACCGTGACGATCATCGACGGGCCAGCGGTCACGCCGATCACCCCCGGTCTCCGCGAACGGCTCGATATTCCGATCCGGCTGGCACTGGCGCTCGCGGCCGGGCTCCTTCTTGCCCTGCTCGTGGACTATATCGATAATGCCATTCGCTCGCCGCGCGAACTCGAAGTGATGGGAATCGCGGTGCTGGGCGAGATACCGGGGAAGTGAGGGTATCTAGAACCCCATTGACCGGCCGATGATCTCTTTCATGATCTCGTTCGTGCCCGCATAGATGCGCTGAGCGCGAGCGTCCAGGTAGAGGCGGGCAATTGGATACTCGGACATAAAACCATAGCCGCCGTGTAACTGGAGGCACTGATCGACCACCCGGCCCTGGAGCTCGGAGGTCCACCATTTTGCCATTGCGGCCGTCTCGGCAGTGAGCTCACCGGCGTTCAAGTCTTCGATGCAGCGGTCGATAAAGACACGGGCCACCTCCACCTCGGTCGCCATCTCAGCCAGCTTGAAACGCGAGTTCTGGAACGAGCCGATGGCTTGACCGAACGCGGTGCGGTCCTTGCAGTACTGGACGGTGAGCGCGAGCGCGGTCTCGCACGACGAGACCGCCGTGACCGCGACGCTCAGCCGCTCGCGAGGGAGCATGCTCATCAGGTATTTGAATCCCTGCCCCTCCTGGCTGAGCAGGTTGCTAACCGGGACCTGAACATCTTCAAAGAACAACTCGGCGGTGTCCTGCGCCTTGAGCCCAATCTTGTCCAGCTTGCGGCCCCGTTTGAACCCCTCCATCCCCCGCTCGACCACGAGCAGACTGATGCCCCGATGTCCCGCCGATGGGTCCGTCTTGGCGACGACCACCACGAGGTCCGCCAGAATGCCGTTCGTGATAAAGGTCTTGCTCCCATTCAGCACATAGTGATCGCCGTGACGAATGGCCGATGTGCGGACCGCCCCCAGGTCGCTGCCCGTATTCGGCTCGGTCATTGCAATCGCCAGGACCGTTTCTCCCGAGCAGACTCGGGGCAGCCAACGCCTCTTTTGCTCCTCATTCCCATAGCGCAAGAGATAAGGGAGGACAATGTCATTGTGCAGGCTGATCCCGACCCCGGCGCTGGTGGCGTTGGCGCGCATGACCTCTTCCTGCATGATCGCGCCATAACGATAGTCCTGAATACCCGCGCCGCCATACTCTTCCGGCGCGTCGAGCCCGAGAAAGCCCTGCTCGCCGGCGTGGGTCCAAAGCTCGCGCGAGACGACGCCGTCCTTTTCCCACTGGTCGTTGTACGGGACGATTTCCTTTTCGACAAAATGCCGAAAGGATTCGCGGAACATGTCGTGATCGGAGGTAAAGAGCTTACGCTTCATGCGAATATTTCTCCACAAGCACAAATTTGGTCACCTTGCCGGTCGCCGTGCGCGGCAGCGGCGCGTCGGACCAGATAACCTTTTTCGGCGTCTTGAATCCGGCGATCCGCGCTTTGCAGAACTGGAGGAGCTCTTCCTCCGTGACCTCTGCGCCCGGCGCCTTGATGACCACCGCCGTCACCGCTTCGCCCCAGAGCGGATCGGGCAGCCCGATGACGGTGCAGTCGGCGACGGCAGGATGGGACATCAGAAGGCTCTCGACCTCAGTGGAAAAGACATTCTGCCCACCGGTGATGATCATATCCTTGATGCGCCCCGAGAGATAGAGGAACCCCTCCTCGTCAAACTTGCCGAGGTCGCCCGTATGTACCCAGCCATTGCGAAAGGTGATGGCCGATTTTTTCTCGTCGCGATAATAGGAGGCGGTAGCCCCCGGCGCGCGGCCGATCACCTCGCCGATCTCGCCCGTTGGCAAGTCCTTGCCATCCGCGCCGATGACGCGGACATCGGCAAAATGAACGACCTGCCCAACGGAATCGGGTTTGCGCTCTTTTTCGGCGGGCTTGGCCATCGTCAGGACCGCGGTCTCTTGCATCCCATAATATTCATAGATCCTGGGGCAGAGGGTCTTTTTTGCCTTTTCCCGGACGGAGGCAGGGAGTGGTGAGCCAGCAAAGACGATCGCCCGCAAAGAGGAGAGATCGTGCTGGCCTGCATCTGCATTGGCCATTACCATGCTCGCCATCGTCGGGACCCAGTTTGTGATGCTGACCTTTTCGGACTCGATCAGGCCCAGCACCCCCTTGGGATCAAAGTTATAGAGGACATTTTTCGCGCCAACATAGATCGTCGCGCCGATCCAGGCAAAGCCAACCCGCCCGAACATCGGAAAGACAGTGAGGGCGACGTCATCGATGGTGAGGTCGAACAGAACGGGGAAAATCGCCACAGTGAGCGCATTGTTGTACTGGGTCAGGATGTATGACTTGGGAAGCCCGGTCGTCCCCGAAGTCAGGTTCATGTAATAGTCGTCTTCTTCGACCACCTCGACGACGGGCTCAGCCTCGGGGGAATCGGCCAGGAATTTTTCATAGTTCGTCGCAAAGGGGGCGAGGTTGTTGCCGATGCTGATGAATGCACGAAGCTGGGGCATCCGGGCACGCGCCGCTTCGGCGATCGGGCCGAACCGGTCTTCATAGAGCAGGGCCCGCACGCCGAAATCGGCCATGAGCTGGATCATTTCGGCCGGCGCGAGGCGATAGTTGAGGGGCACGCCGACAATACCGGTCTTGGCCAGGGCGAAATACATCTCGACGACCTCGGCGCGGTTCGTGCAGAGAAAGGCGGCCACATCCCCTTTCTTGAGTCCCAGTCTGAGCAGACCATTGGCCAGCCGGTTGGTTCGCGCGTTGAGTTGCGCAAAGGTGAACCGGCGCCCGGTCGAGGAGCAATAAATCGCCTCACGGTCGCGATAGCGGAACGAAGCGACCTTGAGTAGATTGCCGACGGTAACGGTGCCACTCGCTTTCGGTATCATGAAAATCCCTCCATTGGGTTATTCGCCGAACAGGCCGTGTTCACGCATGCCTGCGATTTCCTCTGCCGTATAGCCGGTCTCTTTCAGCACCTCTTCGGTATGCGCACCGGCAGACGCTCCGATGTGCCTGTATATTGCCTGACTATCAGAGAATCGATAAGGTGAACCGATCTGCGGCTGGGTTGAGCCGTCGGGCTTGGGGACCTGCACGACCAGGCCCCGCGCGAGAGTCTGGGGATGGGCCAGCGCCTCGGCCGCAGTCAGGACCGGCTCGACACAGACATCACACCGGCTGAAAATCGCGGCCCATTCCGCCAAATCCTTTTGGGCCAACGCCTCGCACAATGCTCCCTTGAGCGCGCGCTGGACCGCGGGGTCGGGGTTATAGCCCTGCGGGATGAGATCGGGATGCGCAATCGCCTCGCAAAACCCTTCCCAGAATTTGGGTTCGATGCTGCCGACCGAGAGATAGCGGCCATCGCGCGTGCGATAGTAATCGTAATAGCCGCCGCCGTTCAACGGCATACCCTCATAGCCCGGGTTCTCACCGCCGATCAAGCGCAGGCTCAACGCCAGCCCGTTCCACGCGACCGCCATATCAAACATGCTAATGTCGATTGCCTGGCCCATTTCGCTCACCTGGCGCTGGACGACGGCGGCGAGGATACCGACGACCGCGCCGAACGAGCCGCCGCCAACATCGGCCACCTGGAGCCCCATCCCGGCCGGACCGCTCTCCTTGCGCCCGGTGTGGCTCATCACGCCTGCGAGCGCGAGGTAATTCGCATCGTGCCCGGCGCGGTCCTTGTACGGTCCGTTCTGCCCATAGCCGGTGATCGAGCAAAAGATCACGCGCGGGTTGATCTGTCGCAGCGCGTCGTAATCGAGGCCAAGGCGCGCCATGACGCCTGGCCGGAACTGTTCGACGACGATATCATAATGTTGGACTAGGCGCTTGACCACCTCGCCCGCGCCCGGCTGTTTCAGATCGAGCGCAAGGGAGCGCTTGGACCGGTTCAAGAGCGCGTGCCATGCCGAGACGTCGCCGTCGAACGGCGGCATGGCGCGCACCAGGTCGAACCGGTTCGGCGCTTCGACGCGCACCACCTCTGCCCCCAGATCGGCCAGCATCATCGTGGCAAAGGGACCGGGGAGGAGCATCGTGAAATCCAGGATTTTGAGCGAAGCGAGCGGACGATCCACGGTTAGATGAGCAACCCGCCGCCGGCGACGACGACCTGGCCGCTGATGTAATTCGACTCGGGCGAGCAAAAGAGATAGACGGCGTCGGCGGCCTCTTCCGGCGTGCCAGCGCGGCCGAGCGGAATGACCTGCTCCATCATCTGGAGCATTTGCGGCTGGACGCCCACCTTGATCTCTTTACCCTCGACCTCGATCGTCGCGGGCTTGTCCGTGATCGGCTGGGTGAGTCGCGTCTTGATAAACCCAAAGGCGACGCAGTTCACATTCACCTTATAGCGGCCCCACTCTTTGCAAAGCGTGCGGGTCATGCCGACGAGGCCGGCCTTGGCGCTCGAATAGCTGACCTGTCCGGCGTTCCCATAGAGACC
>JBAVQS010000357.1:0-5445 GCA_049694275.1 Anaerolineae bacterium
TGGATCACGATTGATACCTCGCGCGTCGCCCTCGCCCTGGCCCGCACCCGCCTGATGGCGAGCCGGTTCCCGTATTACCTCCTCGCGGATTCCCCCGAAGGCGCGAAAAAGGAAGCGGAACTGCGCCTCACCCCCGCCTTCGGCACCCCCTCTCCTGACGCAGTCCGTCAGGAGAGGGGGCCGGGGGGTGAGGCCGACATCAAGCGCGGATTCGTCTATAAACGCGTCCCGCACGTCACCCTCAAATCCATCGCCAACAACGACGAGATTGACCCCATCTATGCCAAATGGCAAGCGGAACTCGAACCTGTCCGCGTCGAACTCAATCGCGTTTTGAAACAGACGTGGGAAGAGTGGCAGATTCCGCGCGAGGCGGACGCGAAATGGAGCGACAAGGCCAGGCAGCTACTTGCCCAATGGTGGGAACTGCGCCGGGCGCGACAAAAAGAGATCGACGCCTCGATTGCCCGCCGCGCCGACATCGAATTGCTGTACGATCAACCTTACGAGGATAACAAGCGCATTCGTGTGACCGGCCCGTTCACCGTCGAAAGCCTCTCGCCTCACCGGATGCTCTCGACCGAGGAGCAAGCGCCCAGGTCCGTCACCGATGCCAAGGCGCAGTCGGCGGGCGATCAATTCGAGACCATGATCATTGAGAACCTTGCCAAAGCAGGGGTGCAGAACACGCGCCGGAACGAAAGACTCAAGTTCGACCGCCTCGACCCGTATGCCGGTACCTACATCCATGCGACGGGCGAGTACACTCAGGTTCTCCCCTCTCCCGCCCCAGCAGGAGAGCGTCAGTCCTCGACCAAAGAGAGAGGAGCGGAGGGGGTGAGGGTTCAGCGCGTTGCCGTGTGCATCGGCCCCGAATATGGGACAGTCGGCCCCGACCTCATCAAAGACGCGGCGAAAGAGGCATTGCGCGGCCTGGGGTTTGACCTGCTCATTATCTGCGGCTTTGCCTTTGACGCGACTGCGGGTGAGACGGCGCAAGAAATTACGCCCGACTTGCCGCGCCGCGATGAGCGTAGCCTCGCCGCGCGCGAAACCCGGATGGGTAAGCTCCCGATCCTCCTCGCGAAGATGAATCCCGACCTGGCGATGGGCGACGAACTGCTCAAAAAGACCGGCGCGGGCAATCTCTTTATGGTCTTTGGCGAACCGGACATTGACCTCAAAAAGCGCAAGGACCTGGACGGCAAAATCGTCGTCACGCTCAACGGCGTGGACGTATACGACCCGACGACCGGGCAGATTCGCAGCAGCTCGACCGAAGACATTGCCTGCTGGTTCATTGACACGAACTATAACGAGGAGAGCTTTTTCGTCCGCCATGCCTACTTTACGGGTGCAGGCGATCCGTATGACAAGCTCAAACGCGCCCTCCGCGCCGAGATAGACGAAGCGGCATGGTCGGCGCTCTATTCCACCACGAGCCAGCCGTTCGATAGTCCGGCGACGGGCAAGATCGCGGTCAAGGTCATCAACCACTACGGCGATGAGGTGTTAAAGGTGTATCGCGTCTAGCCCATCGGAGTTTCGCGGCCAATTCCTTGAGAGCGAGCCTCAGTACTTCACGAAATGTCATTTCGAGATGCTCATCCTGCAAGGCGGGATGTTTGAGAGCAGCAACTGTCATTGCGAGGAGCGTTCTTTGCGACGAAGCAATCTGGTTTGCGCTGGCGAGATTGCTTCGTGCCTCGCAATGACAAGTTTCTGAGCAGGCGTCTTTTGCCGAGAAATCTCGCTAGCGCAAACCGAGATTCTTCACTGCGTTCAGAATGACAAGCGATTTCGTGATCTACTGAGCCTCTCATCGCCGCTCCGAGAGAGGGAACGGGCGTCAGCGGATAAGAAACGGATAAACAGATAGTAGGCTTGCTGAACTAAAATCCGTTTATGGACCCTCGGCGCTTTCGAGGGCCGTTTTTTTCTGTCAGGTCGTATGCCCGCGTTTTTTTTCACCCAGGTTTTGAGACGAGCACATTTTCTTGCGCCCGGTTGAACGCCGCTGGCAATTCTGCTACAATGGGCGGAGATTTCAGAGGAGGCAGTTATGCCACGAGAGGATGATACCCTGATGGGCGCGAGCGGACAGGTCAGCGCCGGCGGCTCGGCGCCGGCGAGCGGCGATGCGGCGGCGCTCCAATCCCGCATCAGTTCCCTCCAGTCTCGCCTGAACGACATTCCGAGTAAAATCCGTCTCTCGGACGTGCGCGATGAGGTGGGCAACCTGGAGACGAAATCGAACCACGTCGCAGACCTTGCCAACGCGGTGCGCCAGCAGGGCTATGCATGGGAAAAGGACCTGGAGCCGCGCTGCCTCGATTATCGCCAGCGCTGGCAAACGATGAAACCGAATATCATTGCCGCCATCGACCGCGAGAGCAGCAATCTCGGCGGACGCGAAACCCAGATCGAATACCAGGTCAACTGGGGCATCCGCAACGCGAGTGAATCCAACCTGGGAGATGCCGAGCGCCTGCTCGATGGGTTCGAGCGCGATACGACTGCCGCCCACGATTCGATTCGCGGTATGTACAGCCCGTTCTCGACCGAGCTCACGAATCTCGAGAGCCATCTTAACGAAATTAAATCCATGCTCGACCAGGCGGCGCAATCGCGCGTGAGCTGGCTCCCCGGCGAAGCGCTTGTCCTTGCCGTCAGGGCGCAGTGGGACCGCGAAGGGAATGACGATCCGCGCGGGTTTTTAATGCTCAGCGACCAGCGCCTGCTTTTCGAGCGCAATGAGGATGTCGCGACCAAAAAGGTCCTGTTCGTCGCCACCGCCAAACAGCACGTGCAGGAGGTGATGTTCGATCAGCCCCTGGCCCAACTGCAATCTGTCATCGCAAGCAAACGGGGATTGATGGGGCATGAGGACCATCTCGATTTCACCTTTTCCGGCGCGAAATATCGCTCGGCCCACTTTCACATCGAGGGCCAGGACTGTAACACCTGGCAGGGCATGGTGAATCGCGCCCGGTCCGGTGGATTGGAAGAAATGCGCGTCAAGCCCGTCTCGGATGACGAAACGAACCGGCTCAAGAACGCTCCCACCCATTGCGCCAACTGCGGCGGCGCGCTCAACGCCCCGGTCCTGCGCGGCCAGACCGAGGTCAAGTGCCCCTACTGTGGGACGAGCAACCGGTTCTGAGCGAACCGCGATACGCCGACGAGCGACCGCAAGCCGGCGTACCGCCAAACAATGGCGTCACTCTGCTACATCAGAAATGCTCAATGGGTGCGAGTCCCAACTCCGCACAGACACGCCGAGTATCCGCAAGATGTTCTGCGGTTGGCTGAGCGTATTCGAGACACCAAAGCAATTGATAGATAGGTCGCCGCCGCGGGTAGAGCGGTTCTATGCGATGAATCTTTTCATATCCCCACCAGAATTCCTTGCCCATCATGCCCTTCCAAAACTCCAGACGCGCTAAATCGGATTCGCTGTGCCCCGCCCATGCCTTATCGAAATCAAGAATCGTCGCCAGGCGCCATTGTCCTTCTTCAAGCCGAAAGAGGATATTGTGCCAATGGAGGTCTTCGTGACAGAGACTCGCCTGGCGGACATCTGAAAACAGATATGCGTTTTGTTCCAGGACTGAGAGAAAAAAGTCACGCAGGCGTTCGTTCTGAATGAAATGTCGTGCTCGTTCAATTAGTGCTGTCATGTAAGGGGTGTCGTTTCGAATGGCGCCCTCCGCAGAGAGTTCACCAAACGATGGAAAGTGAATGGCATGCAACTGACCGACCGCATCGCCGATTTGCTGATAGGCGGCTGCCAACTCCTCCTGGTTCATATGTTCGCGTACTCTCGCCCATTCTTGACCCGGGATATATCTTTTGATAAAGTAGCGCCAGGGTACAGTCTGGTATGAAACATCTACTGCCAAAACCTCAGGCATCGGGATGTTGGTCTTTGCCGCCACGAGGCGATGCAACACAGCAGTTCGGTCGAAGGGGCACGCAAGGGGAGCATCACGTCCAGCAAGTTTGACAACTACTTCGATGGATGGCTGACGCAGTTCAACAAGCAACACAAGGTAATCGTGATGCCGATTGCCGATTTTGAAATTACCCAGTTCAACCTGTGAGTGCAACGCTTGACAGAGTAACTCCCGTAATTGAACCCGTAGGATAGTTTCTTCTGTTGGAACTGATTCGGAGACCATCTTTACCAGATGCCTGGCAGCAGGCGATAACGGACCTGACGAGCATAATGCGCATAGCCGGCTAGTTCGGCTTGCAGGGTGCGGTCTTCGAGCGCGGTGCGGAGGATGAGCGGCATGGCGCACAATCCGCTGGGGATGCCAGCCCATCCCGAAGCGAGGAGGACCGGCGCGGCCAACTCGTACACAATCGCGCCGATGTACGCCGGATGCCGCACATAGCGGTATGGGCCGCCGGTCGCGACCGTGTGGCCGCGCTCGATTTGGATGCGAACGATCTGCGAAAAGAAGGCGTTAGAGGCAGTCGCCCAGACGAACAGGGCATAGCCCAGAACGCCTATAATCAACGCAGCAATTTGAGCGACAAGCGGCACTTCGCCTGTCCAGCCATAACGCTGATCCAGTCCGGCGACAATATATCGCGCCAACTGCGCAAGGCCAAGGAGACTCATAATCGCCGTGTCCCAGGGCTTGGCCCCCTTGCGAGGCCCCAGGCGTTCGCGCAGCAGGTTTGGGCTAAAGCGGACAATGACGACGGCCATCGCCATTGTCCAGCCTGCCATCACCGCGAGAGCGGCCCAGGCCGGCCACCAGTCGAGCCGCCCGGCTGACCAGAACAGGGCCACCCCCATCCCGACAAGCCCCAGCGTCTCACGAATGGCATAGCGTGCGATAAGCTTTGAATCCATGCGCCTTCACATCTGTGCGTTACTGCCCTTTCAGACTGCGAATCCATCCTTCGACTTGAGCATGGTCGGACGCATTCGGCGCCAGTTGCAGATACTTTTCCATCATCATCTTTTCTTTTCAAGCCACTTGAGCAAATAGTAATTGCCAAAACCGATCACGACCATCGCTAACAGGAAAGCCGGGTAGGCGATCCTCCAGTTCTCAGGTCCGGTCATCATCGACCACTCCGACATCCCGCCGATTCCAGCCAGGAGCGTGAGCGGCATAAATATCGTGGTGATAAAAGTCAGCCGCCGGACGGTCGCATTTGTCTCGTTGGCGGCTCGGGTCATCTGGTTGTTCAGCATCGACAGGTACATCTCCATCAGACTGGTGACGATATCCCGGTAAGACTCGGTCAACTCGAAGAATTTCGCGAGATGGTCGTAGATGTCTCGATAATGAAAGATCGCCTTTTCCGATATGAAGGGACAATCTTTGCGACAAATCTTGACGAGGATCTCCCGCTCGTGGAAAAGGCTCTTGCGGACACCCAACAGGTCCCGACGCAACCGGATCGGCTCTGCGGGGTTGAAGT
>JBAVQS010000358.1:0-2900 GCA_049694275.1 Anaerolineae bacterium
GTGTGGATTGCCACGCGACTCGGAACCGCGGAGCAGATCAATTTTGCCGTCGAGAACAATTATCGGCTGCTGTCCGCGTGGGCGTCCCAACAGGAGTTGCGAAAGACTTACGACCTCTTTGCTGAGAGCCGACGAAAGCAGGGTCTCGGCGACACGCCTTTCGACTTCACCTGTGCGCGGCATATCTTCGTCGCAGAAACAGATCAGGATGCGGAGCAGCAAGGACGCCAGTATGTCGAATACTATTTGAAGTCGACCGCTCAATTTCGCCCGATTGGTGATCACGAGCGTGGCGATATGATTTTCGGGGGTCCTCAATCAGTTATCGATAGGATCCGACGACTGAGCGATAACTCAGGCGTCAACAATTTGATCTGCTGGATGAATTTTGGAGGCATGCCGCAGGAGCTTGTGCTGCGCTCCATGAAGCTCCTCGCCCAAGAAGTGATGCCTGCGTTTCGAAAACCGGTCACGCGAGCGGCGGCCGCAGAATGACGCTCTCTATCTTGATTTGCCGAGCATGATTCTTACTTCCGCGCCCGCCTGAGCGGAGACAGGCCGTTGACGTGTCAGCTACAAGGTCGCGTCAGTGTCTGGAGAATTCGATGGAATTAAGGGCTCGCTCGTGAATTTCGATATGGCGCCTTCGACCCTCATGATATCGTTTTGGAGATAATAAAAAAGAGAGGGTTGTGATGGGAGGAGTAATTCGTTTCTTCGCATTCTGCGGGTTTGTCTTAGGAGTCACGATATGTCTCGGTGCGGCTTTCGTCGGCGCCGCCACAGCTGCTCCCGAAAAGCCGGAAATTTCTGTTCAGGTTTATCCTGGATCGATGTTGAATGTGCCGCTGCAGGCGGCCCTCGATTTAGGCATCTTCAAGAAGTATGGCCTCGACGTGACCCTCGCCGCGGTACCAAGCGGTCCGCTCGCGCAACAGGCGTTGGTGACTGGTGACCTTGATATTGCGTTCGGCACATCGGATCCGGGCATGGCCGCCAAGTCGAAGGGTGCCGACACGCAGGTATTTCTTGGTTTGTACAATGCCAATATCTGGGCGCTAGTTGCCCGAAACGCCGTGTCGGTGCCAGATCAGTCGAAGTCGTATCCAGCAGTTATGAATAACCTCAAGAATCTTAGAGTTGGCGTAACGGGGCGCGGTGCGGCAAGTGAATTCATTGTTCGATCAATGTTTGAAGATGCAGGCGTAAATCCCGACGACGCGAGCTATATCGCCGTTGGCGGGCCGGCGACCGCCTATCCTGCGCTGTCTACTAACCAGGTCGACGTGGTCCTTGCATTTGAGCCAGTCATGACTCTTATGCAGACACAAGGTACCGGGAAGATTCTTCTCGATTTCCGGAGAGGAGAAGGCCCCGCATCAATGCGTAAGATGGATGGAGGCTTTATAACTTTCAACGCCACGCGAAAATTTATCACGCAGAATCCTAACACCGTTAAGGCATTCCAGGATTCCTTGATGGAGGCGGTGAAATGGATTCAAGATCCGAAGAACCGAGCTGGCACTAGCGCAATCATCAAGAAATACGTTGCAATCGGCAATGTTCCGAATGTCGAAACCGTTATCGACAAACTCATAGATGATAACGTTCGATATTTCGGCTGGACAGTCGACCCGCAGTCGATCGTCGCCTATAGCGATTTTCTTCTAAAGTATAAGTTGATCACAAAGGCGGTCGACCCTGCAGACTACTTGGCTGCGGTCACACCTAGGCCCTAACAAAAGGTTTGTAGCGGCATGTCCATCGCGCCCGGCAAACCAACTATAGTAGTTTCTGGCGTCACTCACTCATTCGAAGCAGCAGGCAAGATCAAGGTGCTCGCCGATGTTTCTTTAAGTGTAGCCGACGGCGAGTTCCTTACGCTCGTGGGCCCGAGCGGTTGCGGCAAGACCACTCTCCTCAACATGATGGCAGGCCTTTTGACGCCAACCTATGGCAGCCTGACGGTCAACGGCAAGACGCCTATCTGCGGCAGCCACGACGTGGCCTACATGTTGGCGCGCGATGCGCTATTGCCTTGGCGTACGGTACTAGGTAATGCCGAACTCGGAACGGAAGTGCGGCGCGCCAAGCCGGGACGCGCGCGCGAATTACTTGAACACGTCGGGTTAGGGCAATTCGTCGACGCCTATCCAAAGGCGCTTTCCCAAGGCATGCGTCAGCGCGCTGCGCTGGCGCGAACCTTTGCAATCGATGCCGATGTCCTTCTCATGGACGAGCCCTTCGCGGCACTCGACGCACAAACCAAGCTGCAGCTCGAGGACACCCTCCTCGATCTTTGGCAAGGCAAACGCCGAACTGTCGTCTTCGTCACCCATGATCTTCATGAAGCGGTAAGTGTTTCCGATCGCGTAGTCGTCATGTCAGCCCGGCCTGGCCGTATACACGCTGTCGTCGACATTGATCTGCCGAGGCCGCGCCAGGTTCGCGGACTCCAAGCCTCTAGGCAATACCACGAGCTTTACTCGACGGTTTGGCACCGCCTCGAAGAAGGGCTGACTTAGAGGATGCCTGGAACTGAAGATGGCGATTGGCTACTTGGCGGCACCAATGTGCGGCGCCGTGATTTTGGGCTGAAGATCTGGGGCTACCGCATCGCAGGCGTCCTCGTGTTGGGTGCCGCCTGGGAAATCGCGGCGGATGCGGGGTTACTCAATCTTTTGTTCTTCGGTGTTCCCTCCGGCATTCTTCAGTTTGTTTGGAACGGTCTATTTGTTGAACGATTCCTGTTAGTTGACACGTATTTCACCATCCAAGCCACTTTGCTCGCCTTTGGACTTGGCAGCGCGTCCGGTGTTTTGGCTGGCTTGCTCTTTGTTGCCTATCCTGCGATCGAGGAATTCTTCGAGCCCTTCACCGCTGCACTCAATGCTCTGCCC
>JBAVQS010000359.1:0-15795 GCA_049694275.1 Anaerolineae bacterium
TCATGCTACGCAGCCACCCTGCGCCGCGCCAATTTTTCTTCGGCGTTCTTGCATCGAACACACAGCCGTGCTTCCGGTAACACGAGCAAGCGTTCCGGAGGGATGGGCTGACCGCAATGCTCACAAATGCCGTATTGGCCTCGATCCGCCGATTGCAGCGCCCGGTCAACTGTCTCGAGATGTTTTGCGATCTGCTGTGCGACCGCAAGATTCTTGGTGTTTTCTTGGATCGACGTGTCAAGGTCATCGACCGCAATCTCGGGAGCAGATTTCAGGCTAGATTCCAGTTGCAGCAATCGGCGCAAGAGTTCCTTGCGAGTAGTTTTGAGTGCGCGACGTGGACATGTGCGCGGGTTTCTGATCTCGGTACTAGCTTGAATTGGGTGTTCTCGCAAAGCGGACATGGTTTTTGTCTCCATTCTTGAGAATTCAGAAAACGATATTCGCTTGAGCAACGCGCCGGCGTCCCGTTCGCCGCCCAACCGCTGTGCAATAAATTGCACGAGCGTCATTCGATGATTGAGAGCCATAAGACATCAGAAATGACGGTAAGGATGCTCAAATTCTTATTCCCGCCATGATTGATTCAGCTAGATGGGTCTCATACTGGCGATTGCCTACGCGCCGGTTCGGCTTTAGTCTGGCGCGGTTGCAAACGGTCTCCCGCCAGAACCTTGAGCCCCTCAAACCATGCAATGCTCAACGTTCCCGCGGTGATACAGATCAGCACATCAATCCAATCGAGCGCGCTGAACTGGAAAAGGTCTCGGAGCGCCGGCACATACAGCACAGCGGCAAGAAAGACGGTGGCCCCGGTCAGGACGAACCATAGCGCTCGATTCGGTGTGCGCAACGTCGCCACAATCGTTCGCGTCCACGAGCGATTGGTCAGAATCAGCCCCAGATTGGCTACGACCAATGTGGTAAAGCTCAACGCTCGCGCTTCGTTCTCGTCGAGCCCACGCCACAGGGCAATCATAAAAACTGCCAGGACGATGAGCAGGACACTGGCTCCTTGCAGAAGGCTAAAGGCCAGAGTCCTGATACCGAGCAGCGGCTCGTTCGGGTTGCGGGGTGGGCGATTCATCACGTTCGCTTCCTCCGGTTCGGCCTCAAAGATAGTCGAACAGGCCGGGTCAATAATCAGTTCCAGAAAGACAATATGAACGGGCAGCAGCACCAGGGGCAACTTGAGCACGACCGGAATCAGGGTCATCCCCGCAATAGGGACGTGGATGGCAAAGATATAGGCGATGGCCTTTTTGATGTTGTCAAAGATGCGGCGACCCAAACGGACCGCTTGCTCAATCGAGGTGAAATCATCATCCAGCAGGACCAGGGCCGCCGATTCCCGCGCGACGTCTGTCCCGCGTCCCCCCATCGCAATCCCAATATGGGCCGCTTTCAACGCCGGGGCATCGTTCACGCCGTCCCCCGTCATGGCGACAATCTCGCCGTCGTCCTTGAGCGCATTCACGATTCGCAGCTTTTGCTCGGGGACGACCCGTGCAAAGATATTGACATGAGCAATGCGGCGGCGCAACTCGACGTCGTCCATCGCGTCCAGTTCCGGCCCGGTGATGAATTTATCGTGCGGTCGCAGCCCGATTTGCAGCGCAATATTCTGCGCCGTGCCCGGATAATCGCCGGTGATCATCACGACGCGTATTCCGGCGTTGTAGCATTCCCGGATGGCATTGGGCACGGTCGGCCGGATGGGGTCGGCCAAGCCGATCAAGCCGAGCAGCTCGAACTCGAAATCATGCTGGTCTCCCGGCAGTGTCGGCGTCACACAACGGGCGCGAGCAACTCCCAAAACGCGCAGCCCCTCGCCAGCGAGCACGTCGACCTGTGTTGACAGTGCTTGCCTTGCCGCTTGGCTCAGGTGGCATAGCTCGGCAATCGCTTCGGGTGCGCCTTTGGCCGCGATACAATAGTCCTCCCGGTCTGGCGCGCGCCAGGCATGGGCCAACGCCAGTAATCGCCGGGAAAGCGGGTACTCGTGCACCAATTGCCAGTCTTGATGAAGGTGCTCGGTTTCGGCAAGCTGCTTGTCTCCCAGCTCGTGAATCGCCTTTTCCATGGGGTCGAATGGGTCTTGCTGGCTCGCCAGCACACTGAATTCGAGCAGTTCGTGAAAACCTTCCGGCATGCCATTCCCGTTCGCCTGGGCCACATCCCAGGTTTGCCCGGCAGCAGTAAGCTTGCGGACTGCCATCCGGTTAAGCGTAAGCGTTCCTGTCTTGTCCACACACAGAACCGTCGCCGAGCCGAGGGTTTCGATTGCCGGGACGCGGCGGGTCAAGACGCGCTTTTGTGAAATACGCCAGGCGCCGAGGGCCAGAAAGATGGTCAGCACTACCGGCATTTCCTCGGGCAACGTCGCCATCGCTAGGGAAAGCCCGACAAGGAATCCGTGCAGCCAATCGCCGCGAGTGAGACCATACGCGACAATGACCAGAACACACAGTCCTGCGCCGACGATCGCGAGGTTGCGCACCAGGCGTCCTGTCTCGCGTTGGAGGAGCGTATCTTCCACCGTCACTCCCTGCAGCGCTTTGCCAATCTTGCCGATTTCGCTGTGGAGCCCTGTGGCCTGCACCTGGGCAATGCCGTGACCTTGGACAATCAGGGTGCTCGAATACACAAACGGGAGGTCGTCGCCGCCGGGTTTACCCATCTCCGCCATTTGCTCCTCTGCAACCTTGCGCACGGGAACCGACTCGCCGGTCAGGAGCGATTCGTCGGCTGAGAGGTTGACCGCCGAGAGCAGAACGCCATCCGCAGCTACACGGTCGCCTTCTTTAACAACCAGCATGTCGCCGTGCACCACTTCCCGTCCAGGGATTCTCTGCTCGACGCCATCGCGAATGACCAGCGCCCGTGGGCTTGAAAGATCGCGCAGCGCCTCCAGCGCCCGCTCGGTCTTGCGTTCCTGGTAGAACGTAATTCCCATGACGACGAACACAAAACTAAGCAGCAACAGGGCTTCCTGCACATCGCCCAGAAGCAAGTAGATGGTCCCACAGGCGACGAGGAGAAGGAACATGGGCTCGCGCACAACCTCCCAGGCAATGGCGAGAACGCTCCGTTTCCTGGCAGAAGGCAGTTCGTTGTAACCATCCGCCTGCAGTCGCTCGCGGGCTTGAAGTTCCGACAGGCCGCGGATTCTCTTGATATCAAATTCGTTACCCAATTTTCTCTCCTGATTCCTGTCAAGATGAATATTGCCGAAAGTGTATGCGCCTCGAAGGCCCGCTCCTGGCCTGAGACGGCCATCATTTGCGAGGCGACCTGCGGGGCGCCGGAAATAAGAAATCTAACAGCCAGGTGGCTATCGCAATCACAGTTATGGCGGTGATCAAAAGCGCCGGTATTCCCATTTCGTTTGGAAAGCCCTCGATTCCCATCCTGGCCTCCTGCCAACGATCATTTCTCATTGCCAGTCATGGCCAGGCCTCGGAAGTCACCTGGGACTGAGGGTTGCACTACTCCCTACGCCTGGCCCATGAAATAATATAGCCCGTCAATATGACGGGCCAGGCACGGAATTGTGAAGATTTGATGACAATTCAGAGGGCGACCGGCAAGGTGAAGGTAAAGGTACTGCCCTTTCCAAGCCCCGGGCTTGATGCCCAGATTCGGCCGCCCTGGGCCTCGACGAGATGCTTGGCAATCGTCAAACCAATTCCGCTCCCACCCCCGGCGCGCGCGCGGCTTTTATCCACCCGGTAAAACCGTTCAAAAATGTGCGGTAACTGTTCGCTCGCAATTCCGATGCCGGTATCCTGAATAGAGACCGCTATTTCACTACGCTCGCACCATGCGCGCACGGTTACCCTGCCTCCGCCAGCCGTATATTGCAGGGCATTGCCAAGCAAATTCATCAGGACCTGCGTGCTGCGGTTGATATCAGCCTGGGCACGCGGCAGGTCCGAAGGGATCTGCACCTCCAGGCCGACCCCCTTGTCCTCAAATTGGGTATGCAGTCGCTCTGTTACCCCAGCGACCAGATTCTCCGGTGTAATTGAGTGTGGTTCCAGGTGCATCTGGCCGGCTTCGGCGCGTGACAATTCCTGCAAATCATTGACGAGGTGCTGCATTCGGCTCACCTCTCGCTGCAAGGTGAGAAAGGTTTCTGGCCCTTGCGGGATAACGCCATCAACCAATGCCTCCAGGCTACTCTTGAGGCTGGACAGCGGGGTGCGCAGCTCGTGCGCTACATCGCCGATCAGTTCGACACGACGGTGCTCGGCCTGATCAAGCGCTTTTGCCATCTGATTGAGCGATTCGGCCAGCGCCCCTAATTCGTCCCGAGTTGGAGGGTCGATGCGCACATGATAGTCGCCCGCCGCAATCCGTTGGCTCGCCTGCATCATTTCCCGAATTGGGTTGATAATCCGCCGCGTGGTAAAAAGGCTTGCGGCAATGGCCGCCATCATACTGGCGAGAGAGGCAATAATCAAATGCTCGTGCACGATGGTTTGAAAGTTGGCCTCCAGCACGGCAAGCATGCCAGGGTTATTCGCTTCTATGGCTTGCAGCGGCGGAATATTCCTCGTAAGCCCGTCAGGAGCTTGCAGTTCGGCAACGGCGTCCAGCACGACCACGCCAATCACCAGGACGAGGAGGTAAGAGAGAAACAACCTCCAGCCCAGGTGTTGTTGGAGTTGTGTGATAATCTTCATAACGCCTCGTCCTCGAAGCGATATCCTACACCGCGCGCGGTCACGATCAGTATTGGATTTCCCGGGTCATCTTCAATCTTTTTCCGGAGGCGGCCGATATGTACATCCGCGACCCGCTCATCGCCATAATAATCGTTCCCCCAGACCTGCTCAATTAACTGGTCGCGGCTCAAAACGTGACCACGATGGCGCGCAAGGGCATACAGAAGGTCAAATTCAATTGGCGTCAAGTCGAGAAGCGCCTCGTCTTTCCAGGCAAGTCGGGCGGCGGGGTCGATTCGTAAGCGCCGAAAGTGCAACGTGGAATTGCCCGTCGCTACTCCCCTGTCCCGGCGAAGGATGGCTTGAATGCGTGCAACCAATTCGCGTGGACTGAAGGGTTTTGTTAGATAATCGTCCGCGCCGACGCTCAATCCCACAACTTTGTCGATTTCCTCTGCCTTTGCCGTTAGCAGCAAGACATACACATTGGATTCCTGACGCAATTCACGCAACACTTCTAGGCCATTCATGCCGGGCAGCATAATATCGAGCACGACCAAGTCAGGGGAGACAGAGTGAGCTACTTGAAGGGCAGTGTGGCCATCGCCTGCGGTGAACACCGTGAACCCTTCCGGCTCCAAATAGGCGCGGATCGTGCTGATAATAGTCGGTTCGTCATCGACGATTAGGATCTTGGTGCTCATCGCTGGCAAGGCCCCACTAATGTACGCTTGAGTATAATGCACATACCGAGATAGAGCAAAGCAAGGACCGGCGCCGCACAAAAAACCTCCCGCAGGCAGTGAACCTGCGGGAGGCCTACCGGTCCCCAACCGGTAGCGGAGGAAAACCCCAGTGCGCACCGTCACGCACTATTTGTACATTTCATTATCCAGATACCCCAACATCAGACTATCCAACGTCTCAGCGTGCCCACGATCTGACCATTCGACTATCCACCCAACCCTTCTTAATCTGCAACCACTGGCTGCGCTCCCTTGAGATCGCGCTGGGCCGAATCCGCACGAACGGGCTTGAGTTCGTGCTTTTCCAGTTCGGGCAGGACCGGGAAGAACTTGCAGATGAGCGCATAGGCCGCCACGCCCGCCGTCACGATTCCCAGTGTGACCACCCATTCGCCGATCGATGGGATATAGGTCTGGCCCAGCGTCGCCGTGTAATCATAGAATCCGAACACCGCCATATCCATCCGGTTCAACAGCACGCCGACGACTACGAGCAGCGCCGCGCGGAAGCGAATCGTCGGATTCTCTCGCCATTCTCGACGTGAGAACAGGACCATCGGGAGCACGACCCCTACCCCTAATTCGAGCCAGATCAGGGTGCTCGACAAGCTCAGGGTGAACAATTTGACGAACATCCCGCGCACCACCAGGTCGCCGATCTTTTCGGCAAGGAGGATCGCCAGCACAATGATCGCCGGTTTGCCCAGGCTCGCGAGCAGGTCGTTCTCCAGCGGCCGGTGAAATGCCTTGGCGCTCAATGCCGCTTCGACCATCACCATCGCCAGCCCGACCGCGAGCGCCGAGGTAAAGAAAAAGATCGGGAGCATCGGCGAATACCAGAACGGGCTAAGCTTGGTCGCAAAGATCAGGTAGAGTGATCCCAACGACGACTGGTGCAGCGTCGAGAGGCACACGCCCAGGATGACCAGCGGAATAGTGATCTTGTGCAAGAGCTTGCGCGCCCACTCAATGTGGAAGCGTTCCCAGATCGCCGGGCTGAACTCGAGGAACAGGACCGTCGTATAGAGCATGACGCACCAGGCAACCTCGAACATGACCGAGTGCGGGTTCCACATGACGAGGGGATGCCAAATGTTGTACCAGCGGCCCAGGTCAATCATGAGCGCCGCGATGACCAGCGTATAACCCAACAGCGCCGTCAGGATCGCCGGGCGCAGGATCGGGCGATAGCGTTCCAGGCGGAACACATACACCGTCGCCGCCAGGGTGAACCCGCCGGCGGCGAGCGCCACACCGCTCATGACGTCAAAGCCAATCCACAGCCCCCACGGCGCCAGGTCGTTCAACGCGGTCGCCGCACCCAGTCCCCAGAACAGGCGGGCCAGGATGAACCCTGCGGCGGCGATCCAGATCATGAACACGATCATCAGGCCAAAAATCTGCCCAGGGGAAAGCGCCGGCAGCTTGATCGGCCGAATTTTCTTGCGCAATCGAAATGCAAACCGGAAAAAGCTCAGATGCTGTTCCGCAGCGTCCCGGGGCGCAAAATTCCGCCATAATAGCCAACCCACAAAATAGACGATCCCCAGTGGGAGGACGATACGGAGGAACACCAGCCATACCAACATCGGAAGATCTTGCCAGAAATTAGGACTTGTATCCATGGTTCATACCTCCTCAATCGTTCCAGGGTTCTCTGGTCGCAGGTCTCCATTTAGACCGCCAGCTTGTAGCCTGGGACCGTAGCCTGCGACCTGTGACCTGCTAGTGTTCCTCACCGCTGTGAGCCGGCTTGCGATGGGTAAACCATGAAATCGTTCCCATCAACAGCCCCACGCCGACGGCCACGCCCGGAATCTTTTCCATCACCTGCCAGGTGTAATCCGGCAAATCCGCCCGCGGCAGGTCCGTCTTGAACCCAAGCTGCTCAAACGGGACATTTGCCAGGTAGAGGACGGACGTCCCGCCCACTTCGCCCAGCCCGTAAATGTAGGGCGTATACTTGCTCGATTCTTTGCCGATGCGGGCCTGCGCCTCGGCCACCAGATCGGTCCGCTTGCCAAATTGTAGCGCCTGCACGGGGCAGGCCGCGACACAAGCGGTTGGCTGGCCCTGCGCCACCAGGTCCGCACACATATTGCACTTGCGAATACGCGGGTTGGCCGAGTCCCACTCGAATTTCGGAATGTTGAATGGACAGGCGGCCATGCAATAGCGACAGCCCATGCACTTGTCCGCGTCATAGACTACCGGCCCCTCGGCCGTCTTTGTGATTGCGCCGACCGGGCAGACAGAGGCGCACGCCGGATTGAGACAGTGCATGCATTGCTTTTTCACCGTGCGAATCGCCACGCTCGGGTCTGCCGTCTGGCTGGACCCTGCCGGCTTGACCTGGGGCGAAACCCGCTGGCCCGAGACATCCACCTGTCGGAACTCGACAAGCGTAAAGCTCGTTGCCGACAGCGCCTTGGGAAATGTCCGGTTTGCCGGCAGCGGCTGGGGATCGGGGGGCAGGTTGTTCTTTTTCTTGCAGGCCGCCTGGCAAGACCGACAGCCGATGCAGCGGGTGGTATCGACCAGGATTCCCACCGGATCGCCTCCCTGCTCCAACGCCTTGGCCATGGCGACCTTGTCAAAAATAGGGGTTGCCGAGAGCGCCAGCGCGCTCGCACCCGTGTACTTTAGAAATTGGCGTCGTGTAATGTTCATGGTTCTTCCCTCCGTCAATGGGTAATGCCGGGTTCCTCTCTAGAGCCTCACTGCAACCGGTACGTGTTGCGTATACAGGGGGCAGCTATAGCACGCTTCTTTTAATCCCGTTCCCCCGACCTGCAAGGCAAGCCAGCAAGGGAGGTCCGGTCGCGCCTGGGCAATCGCCTGCGCCGCCTGCGCTTCCTGCGTCTTGCTCGTCTCCCAGCAATGCCGCCCAGAGCTCGCCGCCTGTTCGGCCGGTTGGGGTTGTTCCGTCTTGTCTTCCAGCAATCGCCGCAGCCACATGCCGATCATGAGCGTAATCAGGATGGGGACGCCAATGCGGACCACCAACATATAGACGATCACGAGAGTGTCCCGTAAGACCGCCAGAATATCAGTTTCCATACCTCGTCCTCCTCTCTCCCGATTAACCCATGAACTACGTCGATACTGCGCTCATTCGGATTCGCAATCTCTATTGCGGCTTGATCTTGATGGTCGCCGGGGCTATTTCAGGCGCGTCCTTCGTTTCGGGACGTTCCTGCTTTTCCTCCAGCAGTTTCCGCAGCCAGGTCCCGACCATCAGCGTGATCAGGATGGGGACCCCGATGCGCAGGATGAATAGATAGCCGATGACCAGAACGTCTCGGATCAAGTTGATGATGCTTTCGGGTGTCATTTTAGGTTCCTCCTCTTTCGGAACTCGAGGAAACGGGGTTGCGTCATGTCTGCTTTCCGTTTCCGCTTCCGTTATACCGCGTTGGGGGCTACACTTACAATCCGAGATTCGCTGTATCTTGTCGTGGGGTGTTTCCCCTACATGTATCCCCCATGAATGGGGGATCTGCCCGGCGGGGGCGATTTTGCCCTCCATTCAAGGCCAAACGAATCCCCCACCCGTTTTTGACCGTGTTTTGACTTGCGCCTATTATTGTCTTGTGTACTGGAGCCTGCTTCGTCCAATAGGATCCAGGAGAACGGAGAACCAAATGAACGAGCCGAGCCACTTACCCGATCAGGTCTTTCTCACGGCTGCGCGATGCGCCGACTGCGCCCATCCCGCTTGCATTCAGGCCTGTCCCGAGCAAATCGATCTGCGCGCCCTCTTTGAGTTCATCGCGGCCCAGGCGCCCATGCCCCTCACGTGGATGCGCAATCCCGACGAGGCGGAAAATCTCATCGGCCAGGCAATCCATAATTCATTCAGCTAAAGGAGTACCTATGACCGCTACACTCATCGACGGCAAAATCGTCGCCGCCAACGTTCAGGCGCGCGTCCGGGAAGACGCCGAAATGCTCAGGGCGCGCTGCGGCGTCACCCCGGGGCTTGCGACGGTCCTTGTCGGTGAAAATCCCGCGTCCAAGCTCTATGTCTCGATGAAGCAGAAAATGTGCGCGGACTTGGGCATGACCGCGATCAGCCACCATCCCGATGCCACGATTTCGCAGGACGAGCTGCTCGCGCTGATTCAGGGGCTCGCGCGCGATCCGAAAGTGCACGGCATTCTGGTCCAGTTGCCGCTGCCAGCTCACATCGATCAGGAGACGGTTCTCAGCGCCATCCCGATTGAAAAGGATATCGATGGGTTCCACCCCATCAATGTCGGCCGCCTGGCGATGAAAGGCCGCGATCCATTGTTTGTGCCGTGCACCCCCCTCGGCTGCATCGAGCTCATCCAGTCTGCCGGCACACCCATTGAAGGGGCCCGCGCTGTCGTTCTCGGCCGCTCGAACATTGTCGGCCTGCCCGCCGCCTTTTTGCTCGTGCACCGCAACGCCACTGTCACGATTTGCCACAGCCGCACTCGCAACCTGCCCGATATTGTCCGGCAGGCAGATATTCTGGTGGCTGCGATTGGCAAGGCGCGCTTTGTCCAGGGGGACTGGATCAAACCCGGCGCCACCGTCATTGACGTCGGCACAAACCAGATCGAAGACGCGACCAAAAAGTCGGGTTACCGCCTCGTCGGCGATGTCGATTTTGACGCGGCCAAAGAAGTTGCCGGCGCAATCACCCCGGTTCCCGGCGGCGTCGGTCCCATGACCATTGCCATGCTCATGCAAAACACCGTCAACGCCGCCAAGCGGAGCGCCGGCCTCATCAAATAGGATTCGGGAGGCATAAAAAAGGGCGGGGCCGTCTGGACCCCGCCTTTATCATTTGAATGAATTTGTTGCGCCTGGTATTCAGCACGAGCCCCGAAGGGGATTCCCTTCGGGGCTCGTGCGAATTCAACCCGGATCAGCTTTTTATTTGCGTCCCTTCTTGTCGCGCCGGGGCGAAGGACTGTTTTCCGGCGCGCGGCGCGGCCCTTTTTGCCGGATGCCGCGATAGCTCGGCGCAAAGTCTTCGAGGATGGAACAACGAGACATGTCCTCCATCCGCGAGCGCAGGCGCGGCTCGATCTCGTCGCGCTTTTGCGTGGTCGTGATGACGGTGGGCAGGCGCGCCACATAGCGATAGTTGAGAATCTGAAAGAGCTTTTCCTGCGCCCAGGGGGTCGCGCTCTGCGTGCCCAGGTCGTCCAGCACCAGGAACGGCGTGGTGCGAACCTCTTCAAAGCGCCGGTCATAGGACACCGGGCTGTTCGGGCTGAACGCGGCGCGCAGATGATCGAGCAGGTCAGGCACGACGACAAAGAGCGCTCCGTCCCCCAGCTCGACGCGGTGATTGGCAATCGCCGCCGCCAGGTGCGTCTTGCCAGAGCCGTATTCCCCGCTCAGCACCAGCCAGCCCTCCGGCGCCTGGGCATAGTGCTTGCAAATGTCCACCGCATCGCGCAGCGTCTCGCGTTCGTCCCGTGACAGTTCCGCGTCCCGCATGTCAAAGGTGTCAAAGCGCATATCCTGATGCATGCCGAGGCTCGAGATGCCGGACTCGACATGGCTGCCGCCACTCTGGCGGAAATCGGGTGCCTGGATAGCAAGAATTTCACACAGCGCCACGTCGGCCAGGCGCGAGCGCAGGCGCAGATCAATCTCTTCCAGTTCCTTGTTCATGGTCAGGACCGTCGGCAACTGCGCGTTGTAGCGATAGTTGAGAAGCTGGAATAGTTTTTCCTGCGCCCAGGGCGTGGCGCTCTGCGAGCCGAGATCGTCCAGGATCAGGAGCGGAGAAGAGCGAATAGAATCAAAACGTTCGTCGTAGCTCACTTCGCTGTTGGGGGAATAGGTTGCGCGCAAATAATCGAGCAGGTCCGGGACGACGATAAAGAGCGCCGGCTGTCCCTTGAGCAATCGCTCGTTGGCAATGGCGGCGGCGAGATGGGTCTTGCCGCAACCATAGCCCCCCTTCATGAGGAGCCAGCCATGTGGGTTGCGCGCATACTCGCTAGCCCACTCGAACGCGCGGCGCAGGTTCTTTTGCTTGTCGGGCGTCAGGCCCAACCCCTCCGGCATGAACTTGGCAAAGGTCATGTGAGACAAAAGAGCAAGCCCGCTCGCATTGCGCAAGTCCTGAAGCTGCGCCTGTGTGACCTCGGCTAGCTTGTGCTGGCAGGGAAACGCCTTGCCAAAATCGGGATGCCCGACCGGCACGTCCTTGCGGAAAAACCCGACCCCTTTGCAGATCGGGCAGACGTCACTTGCGCTGCTGCCGGACGAGGTCGGCAAATTTCCCCTGGAGATGGGGTTTTCGTTTTGCTTGATCAGTTCGTCCAGTCGCTTCATGTTTTGCCCCTCGCGTCCAGTTCACGAGTAGTTTGCGCACGTATTTCCAATTGCGTGCTCCGTTTTCATTTGCAATTCTGAACGCGTCCAAGATCACATCCGGTGGATATTCCTGTTGCGCCGCCTTGAGCTCCTCGACAATCCCCTGCGTCAAAACGCCGATCTGCTCTTCATAGAGTTGAAAAATGTTCGGTGGGTCGACGATGGGGGGCAGGACCCGCCGGACCTCCTGCCCAGGGAACAACTCGCCGCGCTCGATTTGTGCGATCGCCTTGCGGCTCTCCGCCGTATTGAAAAAATACCAATCCTCGCCCTTGCTCTGGCAGTGCAGCAGGGCGCCCCGCGCCTCCGCCTTGTCCAGCCCGCGCCGCAGCTCCGGCTCAAATGCCTGGTTGTTCTGCGTCAGTGAATGGTGCAGGACCCGGTCGCTGCGCAGCTCGGTCGAGGTGACAAATCGCGGGCCCCCCTTTTTGTGATAGAGCAAATGGTAAATGTGCAGCGTGACCTTGGCCTCGGCCAGATCATCCATCTCCGGCAAAAGCTCGGTCAGGAGCAGGCTCGGCAGCGGCGTCATCTCCATGCGTCCGGCAGGAATTCCCGCGAATTTCTTTCCGTCCATCTCTCCGTCTACCTGTTTTCGTACTCGGCTATCACCGCCAGGTCCTTGAACTTGGCGCGCTTTTCGTCAAAGAACATGTTGAATTCGGTCGTCGGCCCGTGCCGGTGCTTGGCGACAATGATCTCAGCCAGGTTCTCCGGATACGGCTTGTTCGGGTGCACCCGCGACCAGGATTCTTCGGTCGGATAATAGATCTTTTCGCGATAGATAAAGACGACGATGTCCGCATCCTGCTCGATCGAGTTGTGCACGACCATATCACCGGCGATAAAGTTATGCAACCCCTCGACCGTCAAGTCGTAAACCTCGGTTTCGCCGTCCGGTTCTATCGATGAAATTTCGTCCCAGTACACATCGCTCTCGGCGAGCCTGGCAAGCTCTTGAGACTGGATAGCTTCCGCCAAGCGCGCGGCGCGATCTCTGCTAATATTTTGCTTGTACAGAGTGGTGCCACAATAAGCATTACCCAAGCTCGCTTGCATCTGACGAGTTGTAATGCCGGCCATCTGCATCGCGGGGACGGCATAAAGCCGCCATACCTCGCGTGGAACTACATCCCGGTTTGTGTTTGCTGGCCGGTCGAGCATGTAATCGACAATGGCTGCCTGGTGCTGCGTTTTGTGCGCCCCTAGCGCGCCGACTTGGGAAATAAAACGGTCGATATCTTGCTTTCCGCTAATCACAACATGATACTGATCTCGCCCCTTATCTGTTTGTGCCAGGCGGCGTAGAACAGCATTGATACCCAAGCGGAGCAAAAGCGATTGTACATTCTGTGCAAGCTCAGGACTGCTTGAGGCGTAGTAGACACTTGCATAATGACCGACACCACGACTGTAGTGGATACAACCATCCGTAGCCCACAAGTGTCTCAGAAAACGCGCAATCCCTGATGCGGGTTGAGCAAAAACACTTTCCGGCACCCGCTTTTCAAAAGAGCGCAAGCCAAAGACTCCCAGGTCCTTTAACCACGCTGTAATCGGATTATGTGTGTTATGGGTAAGATGCTGCCGCGCAGATAAATAGACCTGGTACCAGTTCCGCTCCTGCTTGATGCGCGGTTCGATCTCATCTCCAAAAACCTGTCCTGCCAAATTGGCAACCGTTTCCGCCAGTCCGAGCTCGCAAGTGGTGTATTGAATTGCATGCCGAGGTAACGTGCAGCCATCGCCGATCAAGTGTCCTAATAAGCCAAGCTCTGCGTCCGACATTGTCGCCTGCTCGGGGCCGGAGAGTTGCCGGGGTAACGCAATGCGTATATCAGGATGGAGTTCGTCGAGACGCTTCCAGCCGTCAATGGTCAGAAATTGGTGATTGGCGGTTGCACGCAGCGTGCGGCCCAGGCGCGTGGTCAGTCGATAAACCGGTTTGTGCCCCGTTGGGAAAGCCTTGAGAACGCGGCGTCGTTCGAGTTGCCAGGACGCGGGATTGAGCGCGAGAACGTTAAACCCGCTCTGCCCTACCAACTCATCAATGCGACGATAGGCTCCTTGATCGGGTAGGTAGACGGGTGTCTCGCCTGCCAGGCAGCCTGACTCGCGCAGGTCGGATAACTGGGGCCGCCTGTCGGTGCGGCTCTCGACCGCGCGTGAGAGTTGGGAAAGGGCGACGACCGGCACGTCAATCTCGCGCGCAAGAAATTTGAGCTGGCGCGAGATATTGGACATTTCCTGCACGCGGTTCTCGGAGTGGCCCCGGTCTGTCATCAACTGCAAATAGTCCACGATGACCAGGTCGAGGCCGCCGGTCTCGGCGGCGAGGCGGCGACACTTGCTGCGGATTTCGAGCGGCGTGACGAGCGAGGTTTCGTCGATATAAATCTCTGCCTCCGACAACATTCCGGTGGAGCGCGCCAGGACGCTCCACTGCTCGTCGGTGATATTGCCGAGGCGCAGGCTCTGAGAATCGACACGCATCTGCTCGTAATTGCCCGGAAATTCGCTGGCGACCACGTCCGCGACCTGCGCCATCAGGCGCTCGACCAACTGCGCCGCCGACATTTCCAGGCTAAAGATGGCGATGCGCTTGCGCTTTTGGACCGCAGCATGGTAGCAGATAGAAAGGGCAAAACTGGTCTTGCCCGACCCCGGGCGGCCAGCGACGATAATGAGGTCGCTCTTTTGCAGCCCGCCCAGCACCTTGTCGAGGTCGGCAAAGCCGCTCTGCACGCCCAGCGTCTCCCCCTGATGCTCGCGCAAATAATCGATGCGGTCGATCCACTTGTCCACCGCACGCCGGATGGGGATGAGCTCCTGGGTCTGGCGGCGGTTCGCTACATCGAAAATGATCTGCTCGGCGCGCGAGATCTGGCTGTCGAGCGATTCCTCGCCCTCATACGCCAGCCCTGCGATCTCGGTCGAAGCCTGGAGGAGTTGGCGCTGCACCGAGGCGGCCTCCACCAACCGCCCATAATGTTCGACGTGCGCCGCCGTAGGGACCGAATTGAGAAGCACGGTCAGGTAGGGTGAGCCGCCCACCGAGCCAAGCTTGGCGCGCTGGTCGAGGCTGGAGATCACGCTAAGCAGGTCGATCGGCTCGCGCCGGTCGTGCAAGTCCAGGATCGCTTCATAGATCCAGGCGTGCTTTTCAAGGTAAAAATCCGGCGGTTGCAAAAAGGCCGCGACCCGGGTAATCGCGTCGGGATCGAGCAAGAGCGCGCCCAGGACCGCCTGCTCGGCGTCCGGGTTGCTCGGAATATTTCGTTCCAGCGAGCGCGAGGTCGTATCAGCCATAAGCGAATATGTGCGTAATAGAATTTTTGTTCTAATCTCAAGCCAATAAAAAAACAGAAGCTACCACGCGGGCATGCGCCAACTAGTTCTGGGGTTCGTCGCTGCCGAGATCGGAGAGATCGAGGTCTTCGATCAGATCGCGAAAGGCCGAGAGCTTTTCCGCTTCTTCCGGAGAGACCGCTTCGATATTCTGGCTGGGCGTGATGGCCGCCTTGTCCAGAACGCTCTCATTCACATAGATCGGCACCTTTAACCGGACGGCGAGGGCAATGGCGTCACTGGGGCGCGAGTCCACCTCGATATGCCGGCCGTTGATGTCGAGCACAATGCGGGCAAAAAAGATATCGTCGCGTAATTCGTTGACGAGGATATGCGATGCCGTCGCGCCGGTCTCGGCGATGAGATTGCGCAAAAGGTCATGCGTCAGTGGGCGCGCCACATCCTGCCCTTGCAGCGCAACCGTGATTGCGTCCGACTCGAAAGGCCCGATCCAGATCGGCAAATACCGTCCGGTATTATCCTTCAGGACGACGATGCGATGATGAGAGACGAGACTCACCCGAATACTGTCTATCTGTACTTCGATCATCGTTCTACGCGTAACCTCCGTGACACACCCTGGCGCCGGCTCTAGCGAGCGGCGCCAAACGGATTGTGACCGTTTCCGTTGTCCGCGCGGCCATTATACCACATTCCACAGTGTG
>JBAVQS010000360.1:0-8017 GCA_049694275.1 Anaerolineae bacterium
CGTGGGGAGAGGTTGAAGATTTTGTAAACAATGAAATCGAGCGCGCGTTTTACGGCGACGCCTCGGTCACAGAGGCCGCGCAATCAGCAGTAAAAGGCACGAGTGAATTCTTCCAACAGAATCTCCAAGATCTCGGCGCGAAATAAGCGCGGGGGTGGAACCGCGCCGCTTCTGCCATTGGCGATATTTGCCGCGCTATTGTTGCTGGTCGCGTGCGGAATGGACACGCCCCTCACACCCGAGGCCTCGAATATCGGCTGGCCCTTTTCGATCACCGGTGTGCCGTTGGTAACGCCGACGCCTGCGCCGAATGAAACGCTCACGCCGGTGCATCCCTCGGGGAATGCCGTCTTTGCCGATTGTGCGCCGCAGGTCGACAAAGAAATAACATTCCCCGAGCGCTTTGCGCCGAATTTTCCTTTTCCGCCGCAGACGAAATTCTTCAAAGTCGCTACGCTGAACAACAATCCGAACTATGTCGAAGTGGTCGGGTACGCGCCATTGAATTTCAAAGATTCCGTGCGCTATTTGCTCGCCGAGTTGCCGCAAGCCGGGTATACACTCGGACGGGGGGATGCGGAAGGGGCGGAAGCCGAATCCTTTTTCGATGGTAACGGTTGGCGCGGCGGCTTTCGGGTGAATGAGATTTTCTATTGTCCCGATGTCACCGAGTGGGTAGTGATCGTTTTCAAATTCTAGCTCGAGCGCAACCAAAGTGCCGGCTATTAAACCCGAAGGGTCTTCCGCGACCCTTCGGGTTTAATAATTGTGCGCAATCATCCGAAACACCCATTGACTCGACAATCGTTTTCAGTAGAATAAAGCTCATATTCGTCAGGAGGAAGATCGTGAAACCAAAGCACGTTGCCTTTTCCGGTTTGGGTACAGTTGTGACCATCATTTTGATCATTGCGTATTATTGGTTTATCGCGCCTGCCAACTCTACCCCCAAAACGTCGGGGGGTCTCACGCCTGATGCGGGCTCGATCATCAATGTCCCGCCTACCACCTCCTCCTCAGGCGGCGGCGGCGCGGTCCTGCCGGGCGCGCCCGGCGCATTACCCAATATGGCGCAAAAACCTCAGCCAAAGCAATTGGCTTCGTTCCAGGGTTGTCCCCCTGAAGGCGATGGAAGTGATCCCGCGTTGAACCAGCTCAAGAATCGGGTGGACGAAGGAAACTATATTCCGGTTGCCTTTGATGCCGTGGCCCAACTGTCGTGGCCGCAAGCCATCGAGCGTAAAAAGCGCGCCGATTGGTCATCGGCAGACACGGCGGCGATTGCCAAGTACGAAGGCATTCCGATTTCCATCGAGGGATACTTGTACGGCGCGAGAGAAGAGGGTCCAGAATCGCCGAACTGCCATGGCGCAGACCTGCCGATGCACGATTTTCACATCTGGCTGACCAAGAGTGCAGGTGATAGCAACAGCGGTTCGATTGTCGTCGAAACAACCCCGCGCGTTCGCGCAAATCATTCAACGTGGACGGTCAAAGCGCTTACGCAGATTGCCAAGGGTGAACAGCGCGTTCGCATTAGCGGCTGGCTGATGATGGATCCCGAACATCCCGATCAGGTGACCAAGACCCGCGGCACGATCTGGGAAATCCATCCGATTATGAAAATCGAGGTCCAACAAGGCGGGACGTGGCAAACTTTTTGATCGTCGCGTCCGCTATAGTGTGAAAAGGTCTTTGCTATCGCCGACCGCCGCACGCAGGTCACTGGTTGCCTGCGTGCGGCGGTGGCAATTTCCGGGGAGGGAGACAGCATGCGTAAGGCAATCCGACTCCAGGTGACGCTGTGGATCGAAGGGGACGACGAGCCCGCGCACAACTTTTTTGAAGCGACAAAGCAAGCCGTGAACGACATCATCAGCTTGGGCAAATTGCGCCACCCCGGACTCAAGGTCACGGTCAAGAATATTGTCGAAGACACTGACTATGACAAGCCTGAGCCCCCTGCAATGACATAGCTACGTACCAGCGCCGGTCCCGCCAAGAGCATCGCGCCTTTATGCCCCGGGATAATCAAACGGAGAGGTTTCGCTCATAATGCTTCTCGATACAAAACTCTTTCACGAGCCTGACAAACTCCTCCGGCTGTTCAATCTGGGGCATGTGCGCGGCCGCCGGCATGATCCGTAGCGCGCTCCCGGGGATCGCGGCGGCAATGGCACGCCCGCGGTCCAGCGATGACAGCCGGTCCTCCGCGCCCCAGATGACAAGCGTCGGCCCCCGCGGCGTCTGCTCGGGCGGCAGGTCGCCAAGAAGGGCCTGACGCATGATCGAGACATAGGCATGCGATCCGGCCTCGGCGTTCGCGATAAACTCGGGCGTCAGCAGTGACTCGTTAAACACCATGCGATGCAGTCCGTCCGGCGAGAACGCCTGCTTGCGGACCCACTCGACGAGCGGCGGCGCGATGGGGAGCAAAAGCAAGGGACGCAGCAGAGCAGGAAGCGTATTGATATGCCCGCCGTCCACGAGCACCAGCCGCCGTACGCGATCCGGGTATTTCGCGGCGACCAGCCGCCGTACGCGATCCGGGTATTTCGCGGCGACCAGCCGCGCAAGCCCCGCCCCGAACGAATTGCCCACCAGACTGACCTCTTGCAGGTTGAGCAGCTCGATTACCCGCAGCGTCCACTCGACCCAATCGCCAAAGCGGGCATCGGGGAGCGGCGCGCTCCCACCAAAGCCGGGAAAGTCTGGCGCGGCGATGGTAAAATCCGCCGCCAGTTGATCCCACACCGGCGCCCAGTGCTGTTCCGCATCGCCAATGCCCCCATGCAGCAGTAGCAGCGCCGGCCCCGTCCCGCCGCCCCACACCCGCACCGACCGCGCCGCAATCCGTATCAGTTGAGGAGTAACGCTATCCATTCACCAATTCCTAATCCTGAATTCCTAATCCTGAATTCAGAATTCCCCCGCATATCCAAACATCCCCGGCTGTCCCCCGGTGTGCCAAAAGACCACCGTCGCGCCGTGCGGGATGTCACCCTGCCGCGCCAGGGCGATCAGCCCGGCCATCGTCTTGCCCGTATAAACCGGATCGAGAAAGATGCCTTCGGTCTGGGCTACGAGGCAAATCGCGTTGCGCGCCTCGGGCGTCACAATCCCATAACCGGGGCCGATGAACTGGTCATTGACGATGACATCGCCAGGTGCCAGCGCCAGCGGGACGCCGATAAACTCGGCCGTCTCTTGAACCAGCTTGCTAACCCGCTCCGCACAGGGAGCGCTTGCCCGACTGACGCTGATGCCATACACCGGAATGGTCGCCCCGTAATATTTCATCCCCGCCAGGATTCCCGCCTGTGTCCCTGCCGAGCCGTTCGTCACAAACACATAATCTGCCTTGACGTTCGCCGCCTTGAGCTGGTCCAGCAGTTCCCCCGCCGCCAGGAGATAGGCGACACAGCCAAGCGGGACCGAGCCGCCCACTGGGATCGCATAGGGCTTGCGCCCCTGCGCCTGGAGCTCTTGCGCCGCCTGCGCGATGGCGCGGTCGTTCGCGTCAAAGTCCTGCGACGGGAGTTGCACAAAGCGAATCTCCGCGGCAAGCAGCTTGTCGAGCAGCAGGTTTCCGTTGATCTCTTGCGGCGGCGCCCCCACAAGCACAAGGAGCGCTTCCAACCCGGCGCGGCGGGCGGCTGCGGCGGTCGTCCGCGCGTGATTCGACTGAGGCCCCCCGCCGGTGACGAGTATCTCCGCGCCCTGATTCAGCGCGTCCCCCAGAAAAAACTCGAGCTTGCGCACCTTGTTCCCGCCGAGCGCGAAACCGGTCAGGTCATCCCGCTTGACGAGCACGCGGATGCCCAGCTCTTTTGACAGCCGCGGCGCCTCGTCGAGCGGCGTCGGCAGCGTCGCAAGCGGATAGCGAGATAAGTTTCCAAGCTGCACTCTTCACTACTCCCACAACAAAACACCCTCGCTACTCCAAATCAAGCGAGGGTGCAACGGTGAACCAGAATCTGAATACTAGCCCTCTTTTGCTCACAGCATAAACTGTGCCCAAAGACAACACGCCCAGATATCCCAATAAGCCGACCAAGTGCGAGGTCGATCAATGGGAGGTCTAATGCGGAACTGTAGATAAGACAGCAAGAGTGCATAAGAGGGGAGAAAATCCTTATTCTTGTAGATCGCGGATCCACTGCTCAACCTGCTGTCTATACATCGAGTTAGGGTCAAGTTTTAGATAAGTCCCAAAGGCGGATATTGCCTCGGCAGCATTGCCCTTCTGTCTATAAGCGCGTCCAATGTTATAGTAGGATTCTGTGAACTCAGGCTCAAGTTTGCTCGCCTGACCAAAATCTTGGATGGCCGCGTCTACCAGACCCATATCAAGATAGACTTTTCCTCGGTTATTGTAAGGTCTGCTGTATTTGTGTTCGGGTGCAAGTTCAATCGCTGTATCAAAGTCCTTTTTAGCAGCATCCAGCCACTGCTTTTGATAATAGACACGGCCACGGTTGTTATAACCCTTGAAATACTTGTCATCCATGGCCAGTGCCTTGTCAAAATTGACGGTTGCCTGGTCCAGATTTCCTTGATCGTAATATACGAGACCAAGATCATTGTAGACTCTCGCTGTCTTTTGATATTCGAGGGACTTGGAATAATCGAGGGCTGCTTGTCTCAAATCGTTCTTTACTGCGTAGGCGATGTTTCCTCGGAATAGGTAGAGAGTTGAGAACCCTTCCTGCAGCCGCGCCTGTTGATCGGGAGGTGTCTCCTGTCCCTTAGCAATCGCAACATCAAAGGTGCGGAGCGCGTCGTCAAACTTGCCATCGAAGTATAGCAGTTGTCCCACCGTCAGTGCACCAAAGAAAGCCAACTGTGAAGGAATGTTTTGCGCAATGTTCGCCTTGAATTCGGTTTCGTTCAAATCTTGCAGCTTGGCGATTTGAGGAGATGGAATTACCTGAGGTCGTTCAGCAGTTACTGTCAAAGATGGCCAAATGGCGAGGGAATCATAGCGCCCCCATATAACAAAGACGGCCCTTTCTGACCTGCCCAATTTTATGGCGGATTGCTCATCTGAAATGAGGGGAGTGTCTTTGCTATTACCTGTGCCCGGCTCTATTCGGTAGTTGGCAATTTTTGCGGCTTTTAGTGAAGTTTGGAGTTGCTCGGTTATCCGTTCCGTTTCGAGATATCTTGGCCCATCCGCGCCATCGAATTTGGCAACGATGATGAGCAACTCACCATCCTGAGCTGGTTTGAATAGAACTCCCTGTGCTTTCTGATAATCCTGCCAGCCATTAATCAGAATCCAGGAAAGTGATATTACGCTGAGAAGGACAATGCAGATTCCCGCAACGGTCCTGTTTTTCAAGTGTCTCCAAAGGAATACGTCGAGGGCAATTGTGCCCAAGAGGAAAAACACGTAGGAAACGGATGGGTCACTTGAGGAAAAGCGAAATGCGCCAATGATCGCCACAATCAGCACGGAAAGCTCGAGTGCTTGTTTCAACAGATCATAAAGATTCTTGAGTGAATCCGGAAGAAAGCCGGAGGTAGATTCGTTCTTTGTGGGCTTCGGTTTCTTGTTTGATTGTTTGGGCATCGGACATTCCCCTTATTCTCGGGCAGAATATCAGTGCTCTTTTGACAATACCCTCGCCAACGGCATCCCTGAAGTCGAAAATAAGCTTGAAATGAGGCCTTTTTATGGCGAGTTATGGCTTTTGGCGAAGGTATTGTTTTGATGGAGCCAATTGCCTTACGTCGACGGGAACATTTTTCCTATCCATTCTAGCCGATTAGCCGTATCCATCATTTCAAGTTGAATCACTTGTGTTCCCTCGGAAAGCAATTGCCGAAGGTACGCGGACATTGAAAACACCCATACTCGATCAAAATAATCAGCCTCTACCTTGTGACTAAACAGCGGTTCATCAGCTCCATTGGGATGCATCGCATCCCAAAAACAAATCATTGGCCTAACCTTGCTTTTAGGTTTGGGAGGTTCCATATAGTCAAGAACCTTCCGTACGCCCTTACCCCGAAAAGTCGTCCCTTTCCACACGTTCTTCCATCTTTCTATCTTGTGCTTGGCTAGCTCATCAGGTGACACATCAACGGGAATGCACTTGCCCTTCATTGAATGCGCTGACCAATTCTTTATCTCGGTCTGATAGTAAATGTGCTTTCCGTTACAGCACACATGAATCCACCGATCGAGCCAGTGCCCTTTCCCCGTGCCAGTGGTGACATTCTTGGGCGCGTTCTCCTTCTTTTTCTTCAGAACTTCGGCCTCAATACCTCGACGATGAAAGTAGTCCACAATTAGCCCGGCACCCAAATCCTCGCCAGCAGTAGCTGTAACTGCCGCAACATGGCGGTTTACACCAGGAGCGTCTCCATCAAAGAATTGAAGGACTGACAAAATGTCGACCGTGACGAGGAATTGGTTCATGTTTCACGACCTGAAACAGTCTAGGTATATGATGTCCGGTTTTTGAAGTTCATCGCTTTTCATTTCCCTGCATTCTACATCTTTTGATGGCATAGACAAAAACTGCAAATCTTCTGCATCATCATCTATTGCGAGGCTTGTGGCTTTTGTTTCATCGCAAAGCCCGGTCCATTCCATTGGATCGGGCTTTTTTTATTTCCCCGAAAAAGTTGGCGCTCTCTCAATTGTGGACGAGCGACTACCGACCTGGACGGCGACACTCGCCCAAGGGGTCGAGCAAAAGGGGGGGTATCTAGTCGTATTCTATGGCTGTAAGTGAACCTTAAGAAACGTCTACAGGTAAACCCTACCGTCATCGATAGGGATGACGGTAGGGAATTCTAGGTCAAGCGTAGCAAGTGGCTTGTGGGCTTGAGTAAAGGATTGTCGTACATCCGCCTAGATTGTAGCACTTTACCAAATGAATAATCCGCTAGTATGTGCTAGTCATGCAAGCGTCACAAGACGGTAGGGCAAACACGTAAACAATCTGACAGCGTGAAACGTTAGGTGATATTACGCATAGTGGTTCTACTGTTCGCCACGCCCTTGGGCCTCGGAAATATGACTGAAGGCTTCCCTGCAAGGGTCAGGACCTGTGGCTCCGTTGTTATGCCCGGAATAATGCCTGTCTCGTTCGCGGGGGCAGTTGACAGCGGTGTTGGAAATGGTGTACCGGCCAGTGAATTCAATTTCGCCAGATTCAACGCGGCATTGGTTGCTCCCGGGTCGGGGCGAGCCGCCTCTGTAGCCGGGAGCACAGTTCGATCAGGCAATTGAATTACGATCAACGGGGTAACCGTTGCAGTCGGTTCAAGTGTGCCGGGCGCAACAGTTGCAATAGGCGCGGGCGCGGCAGGGGGGCTGGCAGAAGCCGCACATGCAGTCAAAATGATACTGATCGCGATCAATAGAGAATATTTGACCATAGTTGTTCATAAAAAGATGGCAAACAAGCAGGCCAAAAGAAAAACCGACCCAGCTTGTGCTGGATCGGTTCCACTCATCAGAGCCGATGCGATGATGCTTTCATTTTAGCACGAATCAGCGCGGCGTCACCAGCCCCGACGCGGCGGGCGGCTCGGGCATGGGGATGAGCGGCTCGGCGCGCCCGAGGAGGCCGAAGCGCTTTTTAAAGAGGAAAAAGAGGTTGTAAAAGCCGTCGCGCCAGATCCGCAGTTTGCTCACCCCGTGACGCTCCTTGTAATAGATGGGGAGCTCTTTGGAGCGCACCCCTTTCATCGTGAACGCCTCGACCTTGATCTCTTCCGAAAAGGCCATCGTGTCGCTCGTGAGGCTCATCCGGGCGAGGAGGGGCCTGCGAAAAACCCACATACCCGACTGCGAATCGCGAATCTGAAAGAAAAAGAGACTCCAGATAAAAAGGTTGAGCACGTCGTTCCCAAAGACACGCAGCCAGTTGCTCGGCTTGTCCTTGTGCCCGGTCCGGTCGCACGAGATAAAATCCCACCCCTCGTCGCACATCACGTCGAGCAGGACCGGGATAAAGTTGCGCGGGTAGGTCCCATCCCCGTCCATCGTCACGATAAT
>JBAVQS010000361.1:0-10088 GCA_049694275.1 Anaerolineae bacterium
CCAAGCACCAGGCGATGATCCTATGGGGCGGATGGTTACTGATTGGCGCGGCGTTCTTTAGCGTCGCCGGCTTTTTTCACCCGTACTATCTCTCGACGCTGGCGCCGGCGCTCGCCGCCGTGGTCGGTATCGCGGCTATAGAATTATGGCGCCTGCGCGAAAAACATCCTTGGTTGGGATTGGGCCTGATCGCGCTGTCGACCGGCGGCGCGCTGGGGTTCGAAATCGCCAATGCGGCCGCGTTTGTCAATGCGCCCTGGTGGACCGTGCTGGCCGTCGGCCTCTACCTGATCGGCGTGGTCTTGTTGATCCCGCTGGACCGCAAACTGGAACGGGTCGCCATGTTTGGCCTTGCCTGCATCATCGCCGCGCTCTTGCTTACGCCGGGCATCTGGTCGGGCCTGACGACGCTCAACTCGAACGGGAATGACATGCTGCCGGCCGCCTATGATGCACAATCGACCGGACAGCCCAACCAGACCAGCCTCCAACTGAACCAGTCGCTGCTGGCGTACCTGCAGGCGAACACGCAAGGGATGAAATACCTGATGGCCGTGCCGAGCTCGCACGACGGTTCGGACTATGTGCTGGCGACCGGGCGCGGGGTGCTTTACCTCGGCGGGTTCAACGGTCAGGATCAGGTGGAAACGAGCGCGAGCCTGGCCAAGCTCGTCGCCAACGGCGACCTCCGCTATGTCTACTGGACGAACGGCGGGGGCGGGCCCGGCGGACCGGGGAATGGCAACAGCCAGTCGGACATCTCGAACTGGTTGACAACGTCCTGCAAGGTGGTGCAAGGCGTGACCACAAGCACAAGCGGGTTCAATCGTGGACCTGGCGGCGGGCAGGGAACGCTGTACGATTGTGTGGGATGAGTAGGGGCAGGTTTCAAACCTGCCCCTACTCCATAGAGTACTCCCCGCAACTTGCGCCAGGGTCGGAACCGCATATACTGACCTTAATTCAAAACGAGGTTCGCCTGATGCTCTCCAAAATCAACTCTTGCGCCGTCATCGGCCTTGACGGTGAGCTGGTCAGTGTCGAAGTCGATATTGCCAACGGTGCGCCCCTCTTTCTCATCGTGGGCCTTCCCGATGCCGCGGTGCAGGAATCGCGCGAGCGAGTTCGCGCCGCCATCAAGAACTCGGGCCTCACCTTTCCCCTCAAGCGTGTCACCGTCAACCTCGCGCCCGCCGACCTGCGCAAAGAGGGACCGGCGTATGATCTCCCCATCGCCGTGGGCCTCCTTGCCGCTTCCGAACAACTGGGTGTAGACCTCTCCGAGGTGCTGGTCATTGGCGAGCTCTCGCTCGATGGGAGTGTGCGGCATACAAATGGCGTGCTCCCCATGGCCATGCTCGCCCAGGCGCGCGGCATCAAATCCATTTTTGTGCCGGCGATCGATGCCCCTGAAGCGGCTCTCCTCCCCGATCTCGACGTCATTCCCATCGAATCGCTCTGGGCCCTCTATGCTCACCTGAACGGCATGCAGCCGATTCCGCCATTCAAGCACGCGGCCGATTTCGATACCGACTCCGTCGGGATCTATGCGACCAATTTTGCAGAAATTCGAGGACAGGAGCACGTCAAACGCGCCCTCGAAGTCGCCGCCGCAGGACAGCACAACGTCATCATGACTGGCCCTCCCGGCGCGGGGAAAACTTTACTCGCGCGTTCCCTCCCCTCAGTCCTGCCGCGCCTGGATCTACAGGAAGCGCTGGAAATCACGCGCATCTATTCGGTGAGCGACATGCTGCCAACGGACTCGCCGCTTGTGCGCCTTCGCCCTTTCCGTGCGCCGCACCACACCATCTCGTATGCCGGGCTGGTCGGTGGGGGACGGTGGCCTCGGCCGGGCGAGATTTCGCTGGCGCATCGCGGGGTGTTATTTCTGGACGAGCTGCCCGAATTTGACGGACGCGCGCTCGAAATCCTGCGCCAGCCCCTGGAAGACCATGCCGTGACCATTGCCCGCGCGAGCGGCTCACTCGCGTTTCCCGCCAATTTCATGCTCGTCGCGGCTATGAACCCTTGTCCCTGCGGTTACTATGGTGACCCCGTCAAAGAGTGCACCTGTTCCAGCACTCAGGTCGCCCGCTATCAAAAGCGCATCTCCGGGCCCTTGCTCGACCGCATCGACATTCACATCACGGTCCCGCGTGTCGATTACGAAAAGCTCTCCGGCAACCGGCTGGGCGAGACGTCGGAGGCGATCCGCGCTCGCGTGGAAAAGGCGCGCGAGCGCCAGCGCCGGCGGTTTGCGGGGACGGGGACGAACGGCCGGCCGCCCCTCCAGGTGAATGCCGACATGGGGCCGGCGGAGGTACGCCAATTTTGCGAGCTGGACGAGGGCGGTCGCAGCCTCATCAAGACCGCGATGAAGCAGATGAACCTGAGCGCGCGGGCGTATCACCGCATTTTGAAACTCTCGCGGACGATTGCGGACCTGGCGGATTCGGACAAGATCGAGACCGCGCATCTGGCGGAGGCGATTCAGTACCGGCCGAGAGAACAGAACTGAACTGAAACGAACGCCAAGGCGTCCAATATTGCGACGCCTTTCCCTTTTCGATTTGGCTTGAAATTTATTTGTCCTTGTCACAGCGAATGGAGGTCGGCACTGATGGAGAGAGTGATGCAGTTGCGCAGGTCAAACAGTACGATCTTGTGGGCCTTTCCCGCGTTCACGTTCAGCTATATCATCTTTCTGAGCAATCTCAACGCACTGAGCAATGTCTTGAGCGTTCCTATTCGCCAGAATTCAATCTTTATTCAGGCAAACGACACCTTGTTGGCTATATCCAATATTCAAGAAATAGCGCTGATAGCTGCGATGCTTTTGGTCTCTGTGGCACTGGTTTTCCAGGCAGGCGCTTCTATGCATCGGTATCTCATATGTGCCGCTTGGGTGCGTGATGATTCTGATGACGGCACTCCTTTTTTCCTGGCAGTGTGTCTTGCACCTGGCTCATGGCAACGCTTGCTCCAGCCCCTCTTCTTTTATTGGCTGGGGAGAACTGTTCTCTATGACGTTGGTTGCGAGTATGCTGGTTGCGTCCTTCGTTGCCACCTCAACTCAACTCGCCTCTTGGTCACGAATGGATGCACTCAATGCTCCGTATACATTTACTTTACTTGGTCGGACTCCTACCGGGTATACTAACCGAGTTAGTCTCTATGCTCTAGCTGTTCAATCGGCTTAAATTCGTCGGATCCGTAGTGATCCACATATTCTATCCAAGGTCCCTCGCAAAGCGAGTCGAAGAGGCACTGGCAACACCTATTGGACTTCCACTTCATGTCTTTGCGTATAGTTCCCCAATCCAGCACGGAAGCGTCAAACTGGCGTTCCTCAAATACTCTATCTGTTGGAGTCCTTCTTTGTGAAATGACATCAGTACTGCGTCCCCAGAATTGAGGAGAGCTGGGACAGATGCACAGAGGAATAGCTTCGAAGTCTACCCAAAACCCAACGCGATCGCTATGTTCAGCAATGCTCTGAATTGAAGCTTTAATGGCGCTATATCTCGGCACTACTTCATGAAAGCGTGGGACTGTAAAGCCCGGAGCATGCGGAAATGCGAGTGAAGCTTGGTTTACTCCCAACTCCTCAACGAACTGCACAGTGCTAAACAGGTATTCAACATTTAGCTTCGAAATGACGATCTTGGCTATTATCTGTTTACCGATCTTGCGCAAGTTCTGCACTGCACATATCGTCTGTTCGTAACTACCCTTTCTTCCTGTTATGGCATCATGAATCACTGAGGTGTTAGCGTGGATGGCAATGACAAGGGTTAGATTCGGTATTTTCTCTAATGCTCTACAATTTTCCATATTGGCGAGCGCTCGCCCATTCGACTGAAGCGTGACTTTCATGCCTTGAGTGGCCGCATGGGACACAATTCTTGAAAAGTCGGCCCTAATGGTCACCTCGCCGCCAGTAAGGATAACTGCAGAGCCCTGATGTGCCTTTGCGTTGTCGATGGCCGCAAGCACTTCATCGGTCGTAAGGTCTATAGGCTGACCCCGTATCTTCATGTCGGTACGTATTGGATCGACGACGCAATGGAGGCATTTGTTGTTACATTTGTACCCTACTTTGATATCAAAAGCCCGATCGTCTAATTCGTCGATTTGCAGTATCACGGATTGTACTCCATGTGCGCTCAATTGATTTTGGGGGAAACCCGACAGGCTAGATTTTTTCGGGTTGCACCTTATCAACTTTATAGTCAGTAAAGTGACGACTTGACGGAATCGACAGAAATTATCGCGCTTCGTGTCGTCATAGTCAATTTCCGGCTTCAGGATACGATGCGGCCAGATCTCTCACTACCGTGCCTTGCTATAGATGTTAAGATAATGATTTGGAATCCTGCCTTCAGGAACACCTTGTCTTCAGGCAGTTTCACTGCGGAGAACTCTAAAAGCAAACCTTAACCACTATAGCAAGCTTTAGGTAGCTCTGACCCCGGACAAGGACTACAATGCGAGTTTGGGTAGGAAGGCAAATAGGTGTAGAATATCCATAGTAATCAGAGTGTGCTGTCCGAGGCTGTCAATGCTCGGCAAATATGATGTCTCCCTAGGATCGGTCTGTAGTTCGGTAGTGCGTCTAGTGTCTCTTTTCTTCCAAGCTCTTTCTTAGAAAGGAGGTATAAGACTCAAATATTGAGTACCCATAACCTATCCGAATGCAGAGGGCTGATTTACCAACATAACAAGGAGGATAACAGTGCTCTCGGAAAAAGAAGTGCAAGATCTCAGGGAAGTGCTATGTGCACAAACGCCTTCTGATAAGGGAGGGCGGATTGTCGCTGAAGTTCTAAAAGAGATAGCGGATGGAAGGGATGCAGACCGTCCTGTTGGCTATATCGTAGAACATTCAGCATGGAAAGATGGCCATCACGTTTGGCCTAGAACGGGCTGAGTTAGAGCACAACTTTCTATCTCCCTTTCGCCAAAATCAGCGAGAGGGAGATGCTTCTCGATTCTTGGCGGCCTTACTGTTCGCTACTCACTGGAATAATAGCCCAATCCTAGCAGTCATATTTGGAGATTCCAATGCATCACACGCTCATCATGAAAGTTGCTTCAGCTTGCAATTTGGCTTGCGCTTATTGCTATGATCGAATCAGGCAAAAGCGTTCGCACTCTTATGTTATGAGCAATACCGTTCTTGAACGGTCAATTAGGGAATACTTGGCAATATCTGATCCAAAGCCACTCTTCATCTGGCATGGAGGCGAACCGCTCCTCGCAGGCAAGGAATTCTTTGAGAAGGTCATTGACCTGCAGAAGCAATATAAGCATGATGGCCAGGATATCGCGAACGGCATCCAGACTAACGGTTTCTTGCTTGATGAAGAATGGGTGAGCTTTCTTGCACAGAATAAATTTGACGTTGGAATCAGCTTAGACGGACCTCAATCAATTCACGACCGAAATAGGCTAACAAATGATGGAGTAGGCTCCTATCAGCAAGTTATGCGGGGAGTCGAAGAACTCAAGCGCGCTAACGTGAACTTCGGAGTACTGTCCGTTGTCACACGGGACAGTGTTGACCACCCAGACGAAATTTATGACTTCTTCAAGCAGCATGCGATTAAGAGTTTTGATCTCTTGGCGCTAATGGATAAGACATCAGACCGCGCGATAACCTTGAAAGAGTTTGGTGATTTCATGATCAGGATGTTTGATCGTTGGATGGAAGACAATGATCCCTCGGTCCATATCCGCTATTTTGATAATCAGTTGCGAGGCATCTTGAGGGGCAAGCCGAGCCTTTGCTATTTTGCCGGAAAGTGTACCAACTTTATGAGTGTTGACACGGACGGGGACGTATATCCGTGCGATAACCTAGCATCTTTCCAAGAATTGAAATTGGGAAATATCTTGTTGACAAGCCTTCCGAAGATTTTGTCTTCGGTGCCATATGAGGAGTTCGTGAGTGCAGTCAACGCTCCCAATCCGGAATGTCAGAACTGCGAATTTCTCGCAGCTTGCCACTCGGGCTGTACGTACGATCGTTACGTGCGGCGTGGGAAGATCAGTGACAAGTCGAGCTACTGTGGTGCGCAAAAGCGGATTTTCAGCCATATTCAAGCTCATGTTCGTCAATTGATCGAGAGCCCGACCGAAGGCGTTACAGGCTCAGAAAGTCCTTCAATTCAGAATTAATTGCGAAGCCAAGAGTTTTCTGGACTATACTTGATGTCTTTCAAATGGTTTTTCGGTCGTGTAGAACAATTTGAAGCGAAACCGGAGAGGTCTTGGAGCACTTATGGTCGAATTCCAGGTAGGCGACATCGAGAAAATCCTGGCATGCTATGCGCAGAGAGACATAAGAGAAAGAGTTCCTCAGATAACCCATCGGATGGCTCTTGTGGAAAGCTGGGACCCCGAACCGGGAGCGCGAATACTAGAAATTGGATGCGGCCAAGGGGACACAACAGCTGTCCTTGCAAGCGTTATCGGTGAAACGGGAAAAGTAATAGCCATCGACAAGGCTCCCCCGGATTATGGGCTTCCTCCACTCAGTGAAGCCCACAAAGCCATCAAGTCTTCCACTTTCGCCGATCGCATTGAATTTCGCCTTTCGACTGATCTTCTCTCGCCGCAGATTAGTTTCCGAGATGGAGAATTCGATCTTGCCATCTTCTCGCACTGTTCATGGTATCTATCAACTCCCCGTGAACTATTCAGGCTGTTCAGTCGTGTGAGGCCGTGGGCCAAGCGGCTCGGGTACGCCGAGTGGGACATTGTTCCTCAGAATATCATGCAGGTCCCACATATGATGGCCGCGCTTCTCCAGGTCAATATCAAGGCCCTGTGCCCCGAAATAGAGGAATGGAATATCCGATCACTAATCATTCCTGAGGAAGCCCGGAGAATGGCAGAACAGGCTGGGTGGCGAATAGTGGAAGAAAGAGAGCTTGACACCTCGGCGCTAATGTGGGATGGGAAAGGATTGGAGATTCATATGGCGCTGAAGCTCTCGGAGCAATTCATACGGACCGACAATTTCCAAATTCCTGATTTCGCTCGAGACTTCATAAGTGCGCAAGCTCGAATGCTCGAACAATTCGCAACCCACGGGAATCAAATGTCGCTAAACACCTATTCGTTTTTAGCCGAATAGCATCGGTAATTGGGTGATGCCGTAGTGATTTGCACCTTGCGAGCGATATAGTGCTCGAAACTCAGGACCACGTTTAGGGATAGGCGTACCTTTATGACCACGCTCTATTACAACTTGCTCTACGCCTGCAACAGCGCATGCGTTTTCTGCGCGTCTGACAATGGAGAAATCCGTCGTGGCCAAATGCTACTTTCGGATGTGCTAGATTCTTTTAAAGTATTCAAACTCGGTCCCGACGATGAAGTAATCCTGAATGGTGGCGAGACAACTCTATTTGCCGACATCATCTGCGTGATAGAAAGCGCAGCTACTCTAGGAGCTCACACAACTCTTTTCACGAACGGCAGAAAACTCGCTGATTCTCACTTTGTTCGCCAGCTGGTCGACGCAGGAATTAGTCGACTTACGATTCCGTTATATGGGAGATTGCCTGAGGAGCACGACCGATTGACAGGCAGAGCAGGCAGTTTTAGGCAAACTATAGCTGCAATCGAGAATGCTATTAATCTACAGAGGGAGCAACAGAGACCAGAAATTGAGCTGAAAGTCTTGATCTGCAGACCTTGTCTTTCCTCAAATCCAGAACTTGTGGACTTCATTGTCGCGCAGTTTGGACCACCGAGTCGCTTCGTTCTAAGCGGCCTCGTTTACTCTGCGGCTGTGCAAAAGAGAAGAGAAAAGTTCGTGCCAGATTGGGATGAACTTGCGGTCTGTGTCAACAAAACTTTGGTTAAGGCTATGAGTTCTGCGTTCAATACGATCTTGTCTTCCATTCCTCTCTGCGTCTTGAACGACGCGCTATTGACGTCGTATCTCAAGCAGGTGCAAGAAAGACACTCAAAGGAAACAAAACAATCCGCAAATTACATCACAGACGGAGATGCTTGGGTCTATTTTGACCCCTCAAACCCGAGAGGCGGCATTGTCAAGGATCCGTCAACCGAGACGAAGCATTTCCTATGTAGGAATTGCTTGGTCGCCCAATTCTGCACCGTGAATGAAGAATTTATTCATCAAACTCCGGGTGCTAAGCCTGCTCGTCTAGCTACCTATCCAATGTAGCTATTGTTCTAGACGACTCTTCGATCATGCTGCATAGTATTAACCATCCTTAGAAACGAAAAGCCCCTCGGAAGGGGCTTGACATCTACCACTTATGTCACCTCAACTCTCGCTATCCAGGGATGACTTTGACTCCGCCAATTCTGCCAACAGTTGCAAAAGATCATGAAAAGCATAGTCGTAGTTCTGTAATGACTGGGCCGCCCGGGGCGGCAAGACCCTCCTAGGGATAAATCGCATAGAGCATTGCTCTAGCTGATTCTAGTTGGCGCGGATCAATGGCTTATTATTTGCGCCGCAAGTTGCATTGGTCTATACTCCATCCAGACAGGCGCAAGCTTGATCCCCGCTCTCTGGAGGCAATATGTACTCACGCAGGCTCGTAGGAGTCCTTCTCCTTTTCCTTTCAGCGCTTGTTATCGGTTGCAATTCGGTGACCACGCAAGCCAATCCCAAGCAAGATCAGCCAGCAGCAACGCTGACCCCATCTCCCATCGTCATGCCTATTCAACAAAAGCCGATAATCTCCTTGACGCAACAGGAACTTGGGAACGCGCACTATGCACTGCCGGATCTGGGTGAATTTCAGTTGAAGGATGGGCTCTACGAAAACCAGTATGGTAGTGGCGCGACCCAGGTGAATCGCGTCAACTTGCAGACTGTGGCGCTTGGCGACCTGAACGGCGACGGTACACTCGATGCAGCGGTAACGCTGGCGTGGAATGGCGGCGGCTCTGGCACCTTTATCTATTTGGCCGCGATGACCAACGACGGCGGCGCACCGAAACAGGCGGCGGTGGAGTTGCTCGGGGACCGCACGGTAGTGAAGGGGTTGTCCATTGAGAATGGGCAGATCGGGATCGACCTGAAGGGCTTTGCACCGGGTGATCCGCAGTGCTGCCCATCACAGGGAGCGATACGGGCGTACAAACTTGATGGGAGCAAGCTCACGGCGGTCGGCGAGGTCAAGCAAACGCCGACTGTGGCGCCATCCCCTTCACCGGTTGCGTCCATCCAATCCCGCTTTGATCCGCAAAAGTACCAATGCTCAAACCCGCCGGCGCTCGTGCTGGGCGATTCGGTTAAGGCAGGGCAGGATGTGACCCTCAACCTTCGCAGCAAGCTCGGACCCGCCACGGAACAGTTTCCGGTCACGGTAATTGTGATTGCGCCGGATGGGTCTCGGGTGTCTGGTCAGGCTCCCCTGAACGGCAATGATTGGGCCACCGTGACGTATCCCAAGGATTTCTCCGGCGCTCGGCCCACGGTGACCGGCGTTTATACGATCCTGTGGCAGGTTCCGGCCGGAGTTTTGGACTGTGATGGCTTTCAAGTGACAGGCAGTTAGGAGAGGAGTCCGGCGCAGAGATACAAGGCCATGCACCCCTCCAGAGGGAACAAGCTTAATCGAAAAGAGCGGCGAGAGACTTCTGACCTCTCGCCGCTCTTTTCGATTACATTTCTGCTGACCGGTACTCCAGCCGGAATGCGCGCCTGGCACGGCGCAGGTTTTTTGAATCTTTGATGCCGGCCCTTCTCAGGAAGAGCAATCGCGCATATAATTGAGCTGTCGAATTGCGTTGGGCTGCATTTTATCTGTCGTTATTGATTATGTACCAAATAGAGAAGCTTTTCCCCCCGATAATAATCGCCTTTTCGGTGCGCCTCGCGATCTTTTAGGAGCACAAGACGATGACTAGTCGGCGTGAATCCCTCGATCATATCCTGACGCTGCTGGGGCGGCTCGATCTCCTGATCCGGCGTGAAGTGCTCGGCCTGCGAGCGCGCTCTCCAGAAAAAGCCATAGACGATTTCAAAGGGCTCTACATCTCTGAAGAGGAGGTGGATGCCTTTTTGCACGATTCCCTTGCCGCGGCGACGC
>JBAVQS010000362.1:0-2905 GCA_049694275.1 Anaerolineae bacterium
GAATGGTCATCGCCTGGGCCTTGGCATTGACCGCGTCGAATGCCGCATCCATGACGCGTTTGAGCCGGCCATTGATATCGGCCTCGTCCCAAAAGAACGACTGCAAATCCTGCACCCATTCAAAATAAGAGACCGTCACACCGCCAGCGTTGGCGAGAATATCGGGGATCACAAAAACCTTGTTCTCGAACAAAATTCGGTCCGCTTCAGGGGTCGTCGGCCCGTTCGCGCCTTCGGCCAGGATGCGCGGATGAATGCGCGGGGCATTCTCTTCGGTGATCTGCTCTTCCAGCGCGGCGGGCACGAGGATATCGCACGGGAGCTCCAGGAGCTCCTTATTCGAGACCGGCGCCGTGCCAGGGAAATTCTTGATACTCCCGGTTTCTTTGACATACCGCATCAACGCGTGCGGATCCAGCCCTTTCGGATTATAGATACCGCCAAACACATCACTGACCGCAATGATGCGACAACCCAGTTGATGCAGCAACAGCGTGCTGTACGAGCCGACATTGCCGAAACCCTGCACAACCGTGGAGGCCCCTTCCAGATTCATCCCCAGGAACTTGGCCGCCTTGGCGACGACCATGCTCACACCCCGGCCGGTCGCATCGGCGCGGCCCAGCGAGCCGCCGAGCGCAATCGGCTTGCCGGTTGTAATGGCCGATTCCAGGTGACCGCGATGCATTGAGATGGTATCCATCAGCCAGGCCATCACCTGGGCATTGGTATTGACGTCGGGCGCAGGGATGTCCCCGTCCTGGCCGATGAGCGGCGAGATCTCTGTCGCATACCGTCGCGTCAGGTTCTCGAGCTCACGCAGTGAAAGTTTGGTGGGATCTACGACGACGCCGCCCTTGGCGCCGCCAAATGGGATGTTGACCACGGACGATTTCCAGGTCATCCACATCGAGAGGGCGCGCACCTCATCGAGCGTCACATCCTGATGATAGCGAATGCCGCCCTTGCCGGGGCCGCGGGTCATGTTATGCTGAACACGATAACCGGTAAAGCTTTTGACGGTGCCGTCGTCCATTCGAACGGGAAAGTGCACCGTGAGCTCGCGCTTGGGTACACGCAAGATCGCGCGCAGATTATCCTCGAGCCCAATCTTGTCGGCCGCAAGGTCAAACTGTTCTTGCGCGATTTCGTACGGGTTTCTCTTTTCCATATCTCACCATCGAGTTGATAGATTTCGCAGGAGCGTACATCTCCCCTACGATTGCCTCTTTGCTTGGAGTTTCTCTAGCATGATCTCGTTTGCGAGCGCCGGGTTCGCTTTCCCCTTCGTGGCCCGCATGAGTTGACCGACCAAAAATTTAAAGATGGTCTCTTTGCCGGCCAGATAGTCGGCCACGGCCTTTTCGTTCTCGGCTAGCACTTGGTCCGCCGCGGCTAGAATGGGGCCACGGTCCTGGATCTGGGCCAAATTCTTGTCGGCAATGACCCGGTCGGCGTCCTTACCGGTCGCCAGCATCTCGTCCAATACCGTCTTCGCAATTGAAGCACTAATCGTCTTGTCGTTGATTCGCACGATCAGCGCGGCCAACTGTTCGGGCGAGACCCGGACTGTGCGAATGTCCCCGCCTTCCAATCGCGCAAAAATCTCGGTCGTCAGCCAGTTCGCCAGCGCTTTGGGCGATACCCCGCGCGCCTGTCCGGCCGCCACCGCGCGCTGAAAATAATCCGCCACCTCGCGGTCCGCGGTAATCACCTCGGCATCATACGGGGTCAACTGCCACTCCCCCACGTACCGCTCGCGCCGGGCGTCCGGCAGCTCCGGCAACCGGGCGCGAATCTCGCTCACCCATTCCCGGCTCACGTGCAGGCGCGGCAGGTCCGGCTCGGGAAAATAGCGATAGTCGTGCGCCTCTTCCTTGCTCCGCTGGGTCACGGTCACGTTCCGCACATCGTCCCAGCCCATCGTCTCTTGCTCGACCCGTCCGCCGGCCCGCAAGACCTGGGCCTGACGCGCAATCTCGTATTCGACGCCGCGCACCAGCGCCCGGAACGAGTTCAAGTTCTTGATCTCGACGCGCGTCTCCGACAGAGCCGTTACGCCCCGCAAGCGCAGCGAGATATTGGCCTCGAACCGCATCGCGCCTTTTTCCATATCGCCGGATGAGACCCCGAGATAGCGGAGGATCTGGCGAAGCTTGTACGAGTACTGCTGCACATCCTCAACCGAGTGCATGTCCGGCTCGCTGACAATCTCCATGAGCGGCAGGCCGCTGCGGTTGACGTCGACCAGGCTGTATCCCCCGCCGACATGGAACAGTTTGGCGGTATCTTCTTCCAGGTGCACACGGCGTATCCCGATCCGCTTGGCCCGACCATCCGCCTGGATATCAACCCAGCCATTGCGCGAGAGGGGCAGATCGTACTGCGAGATCTGATAGCCCTTCATCAGGTCCGGATAGTGATAGTTCTTGCGGTCGAATTTAGCCCAGTCGGGGATTTCACAGTTAAACGCCAGCGCAGTCATAATGGTTGCTTCCACCGCGGCCTGGTTTATGACAGGGAGGGTTCCGGGCATCCCGAGACAAACGGGGCAGACATGCGTGTTCGGCGGCGCTCCAAACACGTCGGCGGAGCAGCCGCAGAACATTTTGCTTTTCGTCGAGACCTGCGCATGCACTTCGAGGCCGATGACCGGCTCGAATTCACTTTCCCCTTGCGCAGGATTAACCGGTGCTTCAGCTTGGCTACTCACATTCGTCATTATAGCACAATTGATTCTTATCCATCTGCAATCTCGGGTAATATCAGCCCGATTCTATTGCGCTATTCCTAGCTCTTGCGCTTTTTCACAAAGTGCTCGATGCGCGTCAGCGCCTCTTCCAGATTCGCCATCGAGTTGGCATAGGCCATCCGGACAAAGCCGGCGCCGCTGGCGCCAAAGGCA
>JBAVQS010000363.1:0-3799 GCA_049694275.1 Anaerolineae bacterium
CAAAAGCGCGGGCACAAAGAACAGGATCGCCGTCACCTGATTCGCGCCCGCCAGAATCCCCGCGAGGAGCGCCAGCACAAACCACCCGGCCATCAGCCAGGTCCGGGGCAGGCGCAGCGGCGCCGACGCCTGGGCACGCGACGAACGGTTTGCGTGGTACACCACCATAATGCCCGCCCCCAGCGTCAGAACGCTCAAGGTCACAAGGATGAGGCTGACCTGAACGGCATCCTGGCTGCCACTGACGAGCATGAGCGCAAGCCCGCAAGCAGTAATGGGCAATCCCAGCAACAAGAGCAAGAGCCCACCGATGAGGATGAGCGATTTGAGCCCGCCGGGCATGGGCCCGGTCATTCGTCGATTCATATCACTCCCATGTCTCTAGTACCTGCCTCCACGCCTTGATATCTTCCATCTTGCGCTCGATGGCAATCGCAGCAAAGACGACGAGCAGGCCAATGAGACCAAACACAATCCACTGGTTGATAGACTGGAGCGAATTGACCAACTGAGCAACCGTCGCGAGCACCACCCCCATCAGGCCCGCGTAGAGGAACCGACGCAAGCGGCGCGCGCTCCCCCACCAGAACGCGGCGAACCCTTCCGCCCCCAGCAGCAGCGCATAGGCAAAGCCAAAGAGGAGCGTCTGCCAAAAGAGCGACCCCATCAACAGCGTGACCGCGGCATAATCCAGCCAGCGTCCCAGGGTACGGTTCCCGCGTCGCCATTCCAGATAGCCCATGCCGAGCAGGTAGAAACCCGCCGGCAGGGCATACCACTGGATGCGCGCCGCGCCATCCCACTGCTGGACATAGAAAGCATGCAACATCCACGCGACCAGCAGCATCCCGATGGCAATATAGCTGAGGCGCGCGCGGCGATACGTATACGCGGCCAGCACATAGAGCAATCCGATGAGCGCGAGGACGCCGACGGCCATCTGCACCGTGGCCACGCTCACCTGCGTGCGATAATCCAGACCGATCAGCGCCCGCACGCTCCAATAGATCAGGTCGATACTCAGCGCACCGGTGACGGCCAGGACGACGAGCGAGAACCAATGGCTGAAGCGCATCAGCGGGCCGGCCCACAGGGCGAGCCAGGGCGCCAGCGGCCGGCGCTGACGCCAGGCAAACAAGAGATGGCCGTAGAGACCATACGCCAACGTCAACTGGGCAAACGGGACCGGAAAGGCGCGGAGCGGTAAGGTATCGCTCGCCAACCACTGGAAGAGGGCAACGACGCCGAGAGACGCCGAGAGATAGATTAACGCCCCCAACCCCCAGGCCGAGGCGATGAGCCCAATCAAGAGCGCATGCACCAGCGATACGGATGCACCCGACACGGTCGCCGACAGGCCCATCCCCTGAACCATGATAAGATCGTACAGCACAAGCAGATAGAGCGGATGCGACCACCCGGTTGGCGCGGCGGCGAAGGGCGGTTTCTCGTTCCGCCAGCGCGCAAGGCCGAGCGCGACGAATACCGTAATGACCGTCACGGGGAGATAGCGGATGCTGGCCTCAGCCGGGATGCGCCACCAGCCGAGATACTGGAGCAAGAGGACCTGGGCGATATGCCCCGCGACCATGAGCGCAAACAGCCAGAAGCGCAGACGAAAGCGATAGATGGCCCAACCGAATAAGGGTATCAGCAGGAACGCGTTGAGCGCCGCCGGGCCCCACTGGACATCGGTCAAGAGCGGGCTTGCGATGGCTAGCCCAAACCCGAGCAGATAGAGGGGCAGAGCCCACCAGTTGAGCACCCGTTCGACGAAATGCACCAGCCAACGCCCCGGGTCCCCCCACGGGAAATCGCGCCATGCGCCATACCGGCGGTCCAACCACCACCCAGCCGCGAGGGCAAGCACCGCGCCGGGATAGAGGCTCAGGCCGTAATACATCGGCATGAGATTCGACTGGCGCAGCCCCACGGCATAGGGGATGAGAATGAGCGCGCACGCCGGGATGAGCAGCGCCGGCTGTTGGAGCCAGAATGCCGTGATGGCATAGAGCAAGGCGGCCCCGCCGTAGCCCCAGAACGCGCCCGTCTGGTCCAGGCTGGACGGCGGCAGGCTGAGCGCGGTCAGGACAAAAGCAATCGTCAGCGGCGCAGTGCTGTAGGCGGTCAGGCGCGCGCGGCGCAGCCCCCACGCCAGCAAGAGATAGACCGCTGCCAGTCCAAGGAGCCACCAGCCCTGCCGACCGGTCGAGATACCGGCCTGATGGATGGCGAGCCAGAAAGAGAGGGCGGCGCTCCCTGCCGCGCCAAACACCCAGAGGGGGTTGCGGAAAAGGCGCGCCGAAACCAGCATCAAGAGCGCATCATAGAGCAAAACCAGCACGAGCAGCGAAAGGATATGCGCGACCAACAGCGTGCCGAATATCACCGAAACGTACCCGGTCAAATACGCGGGCAGTGCATAGGCGCCGGCCAGGGCAGAAACGCCGCGGTCCCTCACCGGCGATGATGCCCGCGACTGTCGTTCGCTCGCTTCCATCTCTGATCGCGGTCGCTCCGCTTGTCCCTCCACCGCCTGGTCGCCATCTCGCCGGTCGTCAGGGCCAACGCCGGGCGACGGTGCGCCGTGCGGCAACCCGTTCGGCGCGAGCCGCGCCAGCACGCGCCCGGCCAAAATCCCGAGGATGCCAAAGGGGAGCAACATCAACCCGTCATGCTCATACCGCGCCGCCGGCAAGACACTGCCGAGCAGAAAGAGACACCAGACCGGCACAAGCCCGAGCGCGGGATAGAGGAACCGCACATTCCAAAACGGGACCGAAGAGGGCGTCGCCCCGTGAACCAGTCGCAGGTGATCGCGCAGCGCGGCGAAAGCATAAAAGCCAATTGCCAGGAAAAACGAGATGCGGCTTGTATCGCGGTCGGCAAGGCCCCAGAGGAGCGCAAAGGGGACGAGCAACTGGGCAACAATCAGCGCGGGACGCGCGTACGCGTTCGGGGCAAAGCGGGCAATGAGGATGCTGAGCAGATAGAGCGCCCACGCCAGCACGACCCAACTGACCGCGAATCCGGGCAGCGAGGGCGCGGTGGCCACGAGCCAGCCGAGGTTGGTCATGATCGTCCACGGGATGAAAACCAACCACGCGGCGAACCATGCGAACCGCGCCTGCCGGAACAGACGCGCCGAGAGCGCATACAACCCGACGACTAATGTGAGCGCAATGACTGCCCAGAGCTGCTGCGTCTGGCCACCGCCCAGCAGGATCAGGTTGCGCACCAGCGCAATGCCAATCGCGCCGACCGACAGGGTCCATCCGGTCACCAGCAGCGGACGCCGGTAGAGTCGCCAGCCCAGCCGGACAAAGGCGCGTTGGTGTGCGGTGATCGTCAGATAGCGGCGCAGGGCGCTCGGTTTGAACTTGAGCCAGTAAAGTCCGCGCTCAATGCCCACATAGGCGATCGCGCCCATCGCTGCCCGCGCGGCCAGCGATCCCGAACCGCTGCTCCAAACCAGTGCAATAAAGCCGACACCGGCCGCGAGCAGCCAGGTCGCGGCGTGAGCCCAGCGCTCCCTAAACGTGCCCCAGGCGTAAATCGCATAAGCAACGCCAAACAGAATCTGGCCAAGCCCATCCCAGATTCGCATTTCGTCGGTCCATGGCGAGTGCCGCAACAGTTGCAGGAGCGGGTGCGCATAAATGTTCAAGAGGACGAACGCGGCCACAAGATGCGCAGCAAAATAGAGCGGGACCAGGAACTGGTGCGTCAAGCGCCGCGAGCGTTCCGCCCACAGCCCAACAAGGATATAGACCGCCACGGGTGTGGCAAGCCCGACATT
>JBAVQS010000364.1:0-1750 GCA_049694275.1 Anaerolineae bacterium
CTGACCGGCGGCTCGCCGAGTTGCAGGCCCAGGGTCAAGAGCGAGGTGTAGAGCGCGATGACGTTCTGCATGTGCTGGTCCCAGGTCAGTTGGGGCGCCTTGGGGTCATAGTACGCGTTCGCCTCGACATAGCCCACATAAGCCGAAATGAGCATGGGGCCGAGCAGTTTGATCTGGGCCAGGGCGGGCAGAATGAGCGGGCGGAGCGATTGTTCGCGCAGGGCGAGGTAAAAGGACCACATCAGGCCGCGCGTATAAAAGGCATCGGCGCTCTGCGCGATGGAAAGGGCGGCGGCAAAGGTATACTCGTCCAGGTAGATCCGCGCAATGTTCTCGCCGACCAGTTGCGGGGGCGTGGGGACCTGATAGGTGATCGGCCCGTGGAATGGATAGGTGAGGCGCTCCGGCTCTTGATAGAAATCCTCCGCCTCACCGTTCATGATGCGCTTGATGGGCTGGGCGCGCTTTTCCAGCCAATCGGCCCAGTGCCCGTAGGCTTTGGTCCGCTGGACCTGGCTAAAGGTGAGGGTGATTTTATCGGTCAGCGCCGCGCGCTGCAAGCCGCGCGCCTCATCCCAGATCTCACGCCCGAGGTCCGCCGCCTCTTTATAGGTCATTCCCGGGGTCGAGCCGATAGGGGCTGCGCGGAGCGGCGATGCGCTGTAGGGCGTGGCGCCATTCACCGCCATTTCGAGCTTGGCGCCGAGAAAGTCCAGGTAACGGTCGGTGGCGTCGTCAGCGATTTTGGGCGGGGGCTCGCAGGTGTAAAGGAGGGGGGAAGCGGGTGGGGCGGCCTGGTCCAGCACCAGCTTCATTCCCCAGGGCACGGTCCCCGACCCGGACCCGGTATCCGTCATTATCTTTTGAGTATAATCGCCGCTGCTGCCGGGGCACTGCCCTCCAGGCCCGTACGGCACATCGCCGCGTGGGTGGCTGTATGTCACCGTACACGAAACCGTAAAGCTCGCCGTCCCGCTGGCCTCGGTGTCCGAGGTCAGCTTGCCATCCGCGCTGTACTTGACCTCGATTTGACCGGTATCGTCGAACCAGCCGATTTCGTTGCCGTATTTCGAGACGGTCCGCGGCCCGCGATATTCCCTTGTCAGCGTCAACTCCCAATGGACCGTGCGCGCCTGGAAATCGACCTTGCCGGTTGTGAACTTGCCGGTCAGGCGCTCGTAATTGTCGGCGGTCCCGGCATTGGAGGTGCACTCGCCGGTGAGTTTGCCATCTGCCGCAAACTTGATGTCTGCCTGCGCCTGTCCATTGTCGCCGGTCATGCAGCCGAGAGATGCGACGATGTCGATTCTCGAACTGGAAATATCGCTCGATTTGGCCTCGCTGGCTACTGTATAGAGCTGGTCGACATGCCCGGTCTTGCCACCCTGCGCGTGCGCCGCGCCGGGCATGAGCGCGAACAGCAGACACGCCAGGAAAACGACTGCGGCGCGCATCCCTTTGCCGGTCCGCCTATGATCGACGAATACGATGGACATCCTGGCCCTCCACAACGCAGCGAGCATCCGATGGATTTTCCACAGAGCGCATTCACGATGCGAATGTGTCGGCGATGACGACGACCGAGCGTGGATACGCTCTCCTCTGCGCGATTAGTTTGTCACTGGGCACACCTGGAACCCGTATGACAACAGATTGCCGTCCGTCTTGAGGAAATCCACGCGTCCTTTGTCCGGGTTCTGGGACCGGGCCCGCGCATAGAATGAGATGCAGCCCCCGGCGCCGGTCACGC
>JBAVQS010000365.1:0-17691 GCA_049694275.1 Anaerolineae bacterium
CAAGGATACGTGATGGCTGGACTGGCACGCACGCGCCGCTCGCAAAAGCGTCTCTGGGCATGCATCTTTGGTTCTGACCTGCCGTGGCGGCACAAGCGCGGACATTAATTAATCAAAACTCTGTAAGAACCGCCGGTAATAGGCGGAAAGATTGCTATTTCATCCTGCTCGCGAATCGCCGTGTCCAGCCCCTGGTCCAATTCGACGTCATGCCCATTCACCATCACGCGCACGTGGGGCCTGAGCTTGCCCTGCTCCAAAAGCGCGGGGCCAAGTCCGTCGTATTGGGCGCAAATTTGGTCGACCACCTCACGCACGTTCGCTCCCGGAACGTCGAGTTCCTTGGCATTGACGATTCGCCGCAGGTTCGCATACAATTTCACGACAGCCATTTATGTCCTTTTACTCAATTCGCGTTTTTCGTAGGCGCGCACCTCGCCCATGAACGCCGCGCCGACGGGGGTGGCCTTGTTCAAACAGTACCAATCCCAGACCGCGCCAAACGGCAGCCCCTTGATCTCCTCCAGGAGCGCCAACCGCCCCGTATAGTCGCCCGCCCGCTCGAGCTCGCGCAGTTTGGCGGACGGCTCGAGGAGCGCGAGCAGCAGCGCTCGCAGCATGTTTCGCGCGCCGATGGCCCAGGCAGCCACGCGGTTGATGCTCGCATCGAAATAGTCGAGCCCGATATGGACACGGTCCAGGAAATCGCCGCGCACCAACTCTTGTGTAATCGCCTCCAGTTCATCCGAGAGCACGACCACATGGTCGCTGTCCCAGCGCACGCCCCGGCTGATGTGCAGCAGCACCTCCGGGACAAAGAGCAAGACCGCCGACAGCTTGTCCGAGACAACCTCGGTTGGATGAAAGTGTCCCGTGTCCAGCGTCAGGAGGACCCCCTTTACGACGGCAAAACCCAGGTAAAACTCTTGAGAGCCGACGACATAGCTCTCCGAGCCAATGCCGAACAGTTTGCCCTCGACCGCGTCGAGGTTATAGTGCTTGTCGATGGAGACAGCCAGGATCTCGTCCAGCGAGTTCATCAGCAATTTGCGCGGCGTCTTGCGGTCGACTGGAGTATCCTTGTAGCCGTCGGGAATCCAGATATTGGTCACGCACGGCTTGCCAAGCTCTTGCCCAAAATACTCGCCAATCTTGCGACAGGCGATGCAGTGGTCAATCCAAAAGCGGCGGATGCCGGGGTCAGAACTGGCGAGTGTAAACCCATTCTCGGCTTTCGGATGGGAAAAGAGCGTGGGGTTGAAATCGAGGCCGTGCCCATTCGCTTTGGCCCAATCTATCCAGCCCTTGAAATGCTCGGGGAGCAGCTTGTCGCGTTCGATGCGCCGGCCGCCCGTTTCGGCATACATGGCATGGAGATTCAGCCGGTGCGTGCCAGGGATCAGGCGAAAGGTCTCATCCAAATCACGCCGCAGTTCATCTGCGGTGCGTGCCTTGCCCGGATAGTTGCCGGTCGCCGCAATGCCGCCGCTCAACCCCAGCCCGAAGTTCTCGAATCCGCCCACATCATCGCCCTGCCAACAGTGCAGGCTCAATGGAATGGTGGAGAGTTTCTCAATAGCTTGGTTCGTATCGACGCCAAGCGCGGCATACCGCTCGCGTGCCACCTGATAGGCAGTCTGGATATGTTTGTCGGTCAGGTGATTGTTCAGCATTGTTCTCAGAAAATGCTCTGCTGAATTCCAAATTCCTTGCAGATGAGACGAATCTCGTCCGATGTCAGCCCCTCGCCCTTTTCGCCATTCACCAGATTCATGTATTCATAGTGCGCCCCGGTCTCGGCGTACTCGATGCGGTCGGCGGCGCGCTTGACCGAGGTGTCCGAACGTGCCATCACTCCATGCTTGCTCCAGACCACCACGCGGTGCCCGCGCAAGGATGCGATATTCCCCGCCATCATTTGCGGCGACCCGGGGACCTGGAAGGGCACGCAGCCGATCCCTTCCGGAAGATTGATAATTGTTTCTGGCTCCCACCGCAAGAGATGCGTATTCAGATAGGTCTCATCTCGATAGCGCGGGATATGGCTCAGATAGGTAATATGAATCGGCTGGGCGTGGACGACTGCGTGAAAATTCGTGCCGGTCGCGCTCACCTGGTCTTGGTGCACGGCGAGGTGCGAATTGAACTCGCTGGTCAACCGGGAGAAAAGGCGGCGTGGCGAGGTATAAAGCTGTCCCGTACGTCCTTCTTCGCCGATCACGACGCAGCCCAGGTTTGCCGCCGGGTCGCTGATAATCTCGCGGAGCCGGCGTCCTGAGCCGCTGACGAGAATGGCGCCGCCCGCGAGCGCAGGGGCGGGGGCGGGCAGGTCGATGCGCTCGACGAGCGGAAACTTGCGGCGGACCTCGACGGGCCAGCCGAGATAGACCGAGATGTTTCCAGCCGCGCCTTCGCTCGCCTCAATCTCCGACAGGCGCTGTCCGGCTTCTCCAATCGCGACCAGAAATTCGTCGAGAGCGGGATAGGGTTGTTCGATGGACATGACGTTTCCTTTTTAATCAACCGGCTGCGCGACCAATGCGCACAAGCGGGCATAAGCTTCATCCCACCCGGCGCGGTCTACCGGTTGGAACACCTCGACGGGGAAGGATTGGCGCACGATGGCCCGCGCATCCGCGATCGAGCCAATCTCGCCGACCGCGAGGGCCTGGAGGAGCACGTTGCCTGCAGCGGTAGCCTCTACGGGGCCGGTAATGACTCGTCGCCCCGTCACGTCGGCGGTGAACTGACTGAGCAGCCGGTTCTGAGTGCCGCCGCCGACGATATGGATCGGATCGAGTTCATGTCCGAGCATCTCTTGCATCCGTTCGAGCACCCAGCGATATTTGCAGGCGAGGCTCTCGAGCCCACAGCGCACCACTTCTCCCTTGCTTTCGGGAACCGGTTGCCCGGTCCGCTCGCAATAGGCGCGGATGCGCGCAGGCATATCGCCCGGCTTTAAGAATTCTCCGGCATCGGGATCGACAATACTCTGCAGAGGCTTGGACTGCGCGGCCATTTCAGTTAGCTCTCCATAGGAAAGCTCTTCCCCCACCTGTGCCCAGGTATGGCGGCATTCCTGAACCAACCATAATCCGGCAATGTTCTTGCTAAAGCGGATGGTATGATTCACTCCGCCCTCATTGGTAAAGTTATAGGCAAGGCTTTGGGCGTTAATGATCGGTCCGGTCAATTCTGCGCCCATGATCGACCAGGTTCCGGAGCTGATCCAGGCAAAACCCGGTTTCTCGGCGGGAACGGCGGCGACCGCCGAGCCAGTATCGTGGCAGGCGGGAGCAATCACGCGTACACCCCGCGCCCCAGTTTCGCTGACCAACGGAGCGCAGAGCGGTCCCAGGTCCGTGCCAGGTTGGATGATGGGCGGCAGGATGCGGCGCGGGATGTCCATCGCATCGAGCAGGGGGGTGGCCCATTCTTTCCGGCGGGGATCAAAACACTGGGAGGTCGTCGCAATCGTAAATTCGCCGGTCATTTGGCCCGTCAACCAATAGTTGAACAGGTCCGGCATCATCAGCAGGTGCTGGGCGATGTCGAGCAACGGCGAGCCCGAGATAACGGTCGCGAGCAACTGAAAGAGCGTATTGATCTGCATCAGTTGAATGCCAGTCCGCTCGAAAATCTGCTCGCGGGACATGCGCCGGCACGCTTCCTCGATCATCCCATCTGTCCGGCTGTCGCGATAGTGGTACGGGTTTGAGATGAGTGTACCCTGCTTGTCGAGCAGCCCATAATCGACGCCCCATGTATCGAGCCCCATTGCGGTCAGCTCGATCCGCTCTTTGTGAACGGCGTGGGAGAGACCTGTTTTGATCTCCGACCAGAGGCGCAAAACATCCCAATGCAGCCCATCGGGGGTGAGAACCGGAATATTCGGAAAGCGGTGAATGGGGGTCAGTGTCAGCCGCCCCTGGTCGAGCGCGCCGAGAATCGCGCGCCCGCTTTCGGCGCCGAGATCGACGGCGAGAAAATTACGAGACAGTGCCATGAGAGGTGCAGATAGACTCTTTTGGCACCAGCGTTGGCACCGGTGCCAAAAGAGAAATTACCATCGGCGATTGATACTCATATTCCGTGCCCTGCGCTCCCGATGACCTGGAGAATCTCAGGGTGGAGCAATTGTGTCTTGAGCATTTCACATTTTCTTGCTGAGCATCAACTTGGCGTTGTTCTCGCCGCCATTCTCCAAATAGAGTAGCGGAATAGGCCGGTCCACTCCCTCAACAAATGGGGGACGGGCAGCCCAGCTCGCCTCGGAGATGACATTGTTCAGATCCATCCAGTACTGCAACCGCGCGGGCGTCAGTCCCTGCACCATGTGTACGTGGTTTGCCGGCGGATAGTGCTTGTATTCATACATGGAGGCGTATTTCGGCACGACAAAGGTGTGCGGCCACTCCCAGTTCGTCATGTGGCACAGCGCGTCCGCCAGCTTTTCCGGAACCTCCGCCGTCGTCGCCTCGTCCCATGCCAGTCCAAAAAGCCCGCCCAGACTGCTGTACGTCAAACGGCCCGCGATCCCTTCCAATCCTCCGGGCGAGATAAAGGTAACTGAATTGCCGAGGCCGGGGAAATAGTTCTGATCGGCCAGCGGCATCGTCACCCTGGACAACAGCTCCTCGACGCTCGCGCCCGGCTTGCCGGCCCAGTCAAAGGAAGCGCTTCCCGAATTGTCCCCGTCCACTAGGCCCTTTTGCGCCCACAACTCGTTTTCCGGCAACTCGACGCCGACCTGTTTCGCCAGCGCTTCGAGCTCCCATCGCTCCCATGCCTTGCGAAAATCCATAAACAGCGGCGGATTGCCCCCGGTCAACGCCGAGAAGAATAACATTGTGAGCAAACCCTGGACGTCGGCTTCGGTGGCGAACGGCATGGGCACCTTTTTGCCGCAGTGATCGAAGGTCGAGTTAAAGAAGGACTCCATCGCATCGGCGACCGGCAGCGGTGTGCCGCGCAGGTCCGAGCCCCACTCTAACTGGCTCATAAAGCCGCCGCCCACCGCATCCAGGTCTTTGAGCAGATTGCGTGTGACGAGGTACAGCGCCAGGCTTTGATTGAAACGGGCCGAGTCCGCCTCGTCGCGCAACTGCAGGCGCGGGCCGATATGGTGGTCGATAAATCCGCGCAGTGTCTTGAGCTCGGCCGCATCATACGCCTGCTTGTGCAGCATGTCGGCCAACAGTTTCATGTCGAGGCGTGTGATCTCGATGCCGAATTGGGCACGGGTCGGCAGGATGTGCGCAAGCGCCGTTTCCATGCCCATCGAGTCGTGTCCAAAGACCACGACCCGTCGCCCCTTGAGCGCTTGCGTCGTGATTGCGGCAAAGCACCAGTCCACCAGCGCCTGCGCGGTCCCCTCGGTCATCTCCGGATTGAGCCCGGTGTCCGCCCACGTCCCCACATTCAGGTGGGAGAGGCGCCCATACTGGGCGAGCGCGCCGTTTACGGCATGCGCAAAGACGACGCCCGGTTTCGGCCCGCTGTTGCCACAGGTGAAATTGATGGGGGTGTCCTTTGGGAACTGCTGCAAGAGCGAAATCACAGAGAGCTGCGGAAAGGCCCAGGTGTCGGGCGTGCAGACGAGCACCTTGACCCCCGCATCCTGGAACTGCTTGGCCACCTGATCGGCCTGCGGCTCGCCGTCGACGAGGATGGGTGACCAGACGACCCGCGCAGGCGAGCCGTCCGGCAGTTTGACACGCACCGCAATGACGTTCGCCACCATCTCGACAATATTCCGGCAGCGCAGCCGGCTGTCCGCGTCAATGCGCGGGTCGCCGGGGACGAATACTCCAATTGCCGGAGTATTGCGAGTACTGGTATGGTCGGCATTCGAAAGCATCGTTGCTTTTGGCATTTAATTCAATCCTCCTCGGTTGGGTTCGATGGCATCTCGACGCCTCCGCTGCCTTAGTGGGCGATCTCGCCATCCAAATCCCACAGATCTTGCCAGGCTTTCGCCCCGGGCCAAAGAAAAATCTGTCCTTATCCTCCGGCGTCTTGTCGCGGTCGGGCCGCGCCGGCGAGCTGATAGGCGAAAAGCCGATGGGGAGAATGCCCTGATCACAAACGGACTGGAACAAGTCAGGTTGCTGGATCAGCATCTTGGAAAAGGGGCTGTCCCCTGTCTTTCTGGACAGCCCCTTGCGCGTGGCTTGCGTTATGCTTTATTTATAGAGCAACGGCATGATGGTCGGGTCGTCAATGTTGGTCTTGTCAAACCAGTGGAACCCGGTGTCGATGGTCTTGGGCAGGGCCACTCCCTTGACGGCCTTGACGGCCGAATCGACGCACTTGTAACCGATGCCGATGGGGTCCTGGGTGATGGCGCCCGCTTCGGTCCCAGCGCGGATGGCGTCCAACTGCTGTTGGCCGGAATCGTAACCGATGACGACGATCTGGCCTTCCTTCTTGAGCTCTTTGACGGCATTCAACACGCCGATGATCGAGCCTTCGTTCGCGCCAAAGTATCCCTTGAGGTTCGGGTGGGCCTGGATGACGGCCTTGGCAATGTCAGTCGATTTGAGCTGATCGCCCGCGCCGTACTGAAGGTCGACGATGTTGACGTTCGGGTGCTTGGTCTTCATCTGGTTGATGAAACCATCGCGGCGGTCAATGCCGGTGCGGCTGGTCTGGTCGTGAACGATGACGGCAACTTCGCCCTTGTCGCCGATGAGCGCAGCCATCTTGTCCGCGGCGAGCGCGGCGGCGGCAACGTTATCGGTGGCCGCGGTGGTCACGGGAATGTCGCTGTCAACACCCGAGTCGAAACCGATAATCGGGATCTTTTGGGCCTGGGCCTTTTGGAGCAGCGGGATCGCCGCCTTCGAGTCGAGCGCCGCAAAGCAGATGGCGGCGGGGTGCTTGTCAAGCGCGGTCTGAAGCATTTCGATCTGCTTGTCAACCTGCGATTCAGTCTCGGGACCTTCAAAGGTAATGGTGACATTCAGGTCCTTGGCGGCATTTTGTGCGCCCAGCTTGACAGCCTGCCAGAACTGGTGCTGAAAGCCCTTGGAAATAACGGGGATATACATCTGGCCCGTCGGTTGAGCGGGGGCGGTGGTGGCTGCTGGTTGGGCGGGCGCGCTGGTCGCGGGGGCTGCGGTGGGTTGCCCGCCGCCACAGGCGGCGAGGGCCATGACGAGCAACAGGCCGAGGACGAGGACAACGATTTTGGACTTCATGGGAAACTCTCCTCCTAAGGAATCAGGAATTTGGTTTGATGCTCTGGGAAGCATAGCATCCGACGGCCACAGCGCAAGCACAGGCCTCGTGAGGCAGAGGTCGGAATCGGCGTAACTGTGATCCTCTTGTATGTGTCTGCGCCAACAGTTCATGATATAGGCAACCTCCTGGCGATAGAGCATGGGTCTCGTTGCTGGCGAGTTTGGGGTTAACCCGTGGGGCGGCCAAACCAACCCCTGAAGGATTGGAAGATACCCCGGCTCAGATTGATTTTCTGTTCGCCCCGTCGGAGAATGTCCAGGTAAACCGCGAGGATAACAATCGTGCCGGTAACGACCGTTTGCCATTCCTGCGGAACGGACATGATGCGTAGGCCGTTATTCAGTGTGCTAATGATAAAGGCGCCAATGATCGTGCCCAGGATGGTGCCTTCACCGCCGCTCAAGGAGGTCCCGCCGATGACCGCGGCGGCAATTGCATCCAATTCGTACCCCGGTCCGGTTGCAGGCTGGGCCGAGTTCAGGCGAGCTGCAATCACCACGCCGGCCAGCCCTGCAAACAGGCCGCACACCGCATAAACTACGATCTTCCAGCGATCGACGTTAATACCGGATAAGCGCGCTGCTTCTTCGTTGCTGCCCAGTGCAAAGGTATAGCGACCCAGGATAGTTTTGGTGAGAACAAGGCTTCCGACGATGGCCGCTCCAAATAACACCAGCACGATGTTGGGAATGTCAAACCCGGGAATGAATGTGCCGAGCGCAGACCCCATGGCCCCATTATTGAAATCCGGCGTGTCGCTGAAATAGATCGGCTTGAGCCCGGAAAACACCAGCGCCAGCCCTTTGGCAATATTTAACATGCCGAGGGTGGCGATAAAGGGCGGAATCTTGAGCTTGGCGATAAAGGCGCCGTTGATCATGCCGGCGACCGTACCGGTTCCCACGCCGCCCAGGATGCCAAGCAGCATGGGCCAGTGCCAGAAGGTGATAAAGACGCCGGTCATGACGGCGGACAAGGCCATGACTGCACCGATCGAGAGGTCAATGCCCGATGTGATGATGACAAAAGTGACACCGAGCGCCAATATCCCGTTAACGGCGGTTGCCGTCAGAATGCTGACAATATTGCTGAATTGGAAGAAATTGGCGGACTGGCTCGAAAAGAATACAAAGATGAGAATGAGCGCGCCGAATGCCAATAGTTGCTGTAACGCTTCGGAACGCAGCAAGGACCTCTTTTGCGCAGTCGGGACGGCAGTCGTTTCCATATTTATGCTCTCCCCATGGCCGGTGTTGCCACGGCGTTCGTGCGAATCGCTACCTCACGTTGAGTCGCGAGGGTCATGATTTTTTCCTGCGTTGCTTCAGCGATGTTCAATTCGCCCGTAATGCGTCCTTCACACATGACCACGATGCGGTGACTCATTCGCAGGATTTCGGGCAGTTCGGACGAGATCATGATAATGGACTTGCCCTGCTGGGCCAGGTCATTCAATAACCGGTAAATCTCACTCTTGGCGCCGACGTCAATCCCGCGCGTTGGCTCGTCAAAGATGAGAATCTTGGTATTGGCCGTGAGCCATTTGCCGATAACCACTTTTTGCTGATTGCCGCCCGAAAGGTTGCGCGTGCGCTGCTGCAGGCTGGGCGTGCGAATGGCAAGCGCATCAACATATTTTCGGGCGGTCTCGCGCGTCCGCGTCGTATTGACCCATCCGAATAACGCGAGGAACCGGTTCATTGCAGCTAGGACGACATTGTTTTCGACATCCATCCCGAGCGTCAGCCCATAGCGTTTGCGGTCCTCTGACAGATAGCCGATCCCATTGCGGACAGCGTCGTTAGGACTGGCGATTCGCACCTGGCGGCCCTCGATGTAAACCTCACCTGAATCGATCAGGTCTGCCCCAAAAATGGCCCGCGCCACTTCGGTGCGCCCCGCGCCGACGAGACCGGAAAAGCCGAGGATTTCGCCTTTTTTGAGCTTGAAGCTAATATCCGTTAGGAGGTTGCCCGAGCTCAGATGCTTGACTTCGAGCATGATTTCGGCGCTGGAGTGTTCCGGCACTTCCGGCGTGGCTTCATAAATGGTGCGTCCCACCATCATGCTGATAATCCGGTCGAGTGTCACATCAGCGGTTTGAACCGTATCCACATAGCGCCCGTCGCGCATGACGGTGATCCGGTCCGAGATCTGTTTAAGCTCTTCCAGGCGGTGCGAGATGTGAACCACGCCGACCCCTTCCGCGCGAAGCCGACGGATGATATTGAACAGTTCGTCAATTTCGGTTCCGGTGAGCGCCGCCGTCGGTTCATCCATAATCAGGATCGACGAATTAAAGGAGAGAGCTTTGGCGATCTCGACCATCTGCTGCCTGGCGACGGTCAACTTGGAGACCTTGGTGCGCGGATCGAGGTTCAAGTGCAACTTGGCAAGGAACTCGGCAGCCTGGTTATTGATATCCTTATCCTGGATAAAGAATCCGGCCTGGCGCCGCTCCCGGCCTATAAAAATGTTCTGGGCGACGGTCAGGTGCGGCATCAGGTTGAGCTCTTGATGGATCATGCTGATGCCCAGGCGCTGCGCTGCCCCCGGGTTGTGAATCTCCACCTCACGGCCTTTGTAAGTGATGCGCCCCGCATCCTTCGGGTACACGCCCGCCAGCACCTTCATCAGCGTGGACTTGCCCGCGCCGTTCTCGCCCACCAGCGCGTGCACTTCGCCCTTGAACAGCTCAAAGTGCACATTGTCGAGGGCTCGCACGCCGGGGAAGGTTTTCGTGATCCCTTCCATTTGCAGAATCACTTCGCCCATAAGTCAGTCTCCTGGTTCGCCCACCTTGCCAAAACGCGGTCAGAACGCGCGCCGGCCCAATTCCTGCCCACACGACTTGCGGACGATCAACTCAGTGTCCAGAACGATCTCGCGAATCTTGGGACGGGCAGATTTCGTGCTCATGCGCTTGAGCAGCAGTTCAGCTGCGTCGACGCCCATCTTGTAGGCGTCCTGCGCACAGACGGTCAGAAAAGGATAGATTAGCGATGCCTGCGGAATATCGTCAAAACAAACGAGCGCTATATCTTGAGGAACCTGGAGATTGGCGTCACGCAGCGCCTGCAAAACGCTCATCCCGAGGAAATTATTCGCGGCGAGAATGGCAGTCGGGCGACGAGGTTGCGACAAGAGCTCCTTGACGAACTCGGTGCTCCGGTCCTGCGTATAGCTCCCCCGCTTGATCAGGCTTTCGTCGATCGGAATGCCATGCGCTTCAAGGGCCTGGCAATAACCTTCCAATCTTTCCGCGGCCGTGGAAATGCCTGCCGGGCCGATCACCATGGCGATGGCGTGATGTCCCAGCCCGATCAGGTGCTCGGTGAGGCGTCGCGCCCCTTCCTGGCCGTCGCTGCGGACAATATCCGACCTGAACCCGCGGACCTGTCGATCGACCAACACACAGGGAACGTTGTGTCGCTTGAGGACCTGGAGGCGCTTCTTATCCTGGGTGCAGGGGGCGATAATGATGCCGTCCACTCGGCGTTGGAGCAGAATGCTGATATAGTTCGCTTCCTTTTCAGCATCCTCGTCGGTATTGCAAAGGATGACGTGATAGTTCTGCCGGGCAGCAGTGTCCTCTACACCGCGCACCAGCGTGGTCCAAAAGGGATTGGTGACATCGGTAAGGATGACGGCAATGGTGTGCGTTCGGTTAGAACGGAGACTTTGGGCCATTGCATTGGGAACGTAATGGAGATCGGCAATGGCCTGCTCGACGCGCTCGCGCGTGGTCGGATTGACGCCGGGGGCATTGTTGACCACCCGGGACACCGTGATGGGCGCGACTCCTGCTCGTTTAGCTACATCGCGAACGGTTACCACATGCACTCACCTTCGAGCGAAATCGGTAAATACGGAGGAAAGGAAGCTTGTCCACATTGGGCCAGCGGGGTCATCTGAAAATTGGCAACGGTATCATGGTATCGTTGTCATGGTAACGTAACCATAGCGATTATAGACCAAGACACGCGCGTTGTCAATACTTTTGGACATCAGTTGCGCACCTCTTTTTGAAATTCCCCCGGCCCTGCCCCAAACAGGGACTCTAGTCGAAATTCAGTATTGACAAACTCTCGATTCAATGCTATATTACTATAAATGTTAACGTTAACAAGGTCATTGTTAAGCCTAACTGCAATCCAGCTATGACCACCATCGAGGATGTCGCCAAACGCGCCGGTGTGTCGATGATGACCGTCTCGCGCGTCATCAACGGGTCCGGCGATGTTAGCCCCGAGACCCGGGAGCGGGTCGAGCGCGTCGTCGAGGAGCTCGGCTATGTCCCCAATGCGCTGGCGCGCGGCCTGCGCTTCAAGCAGACCAAGACGATCGCCCTCGTCCTCACCGACATTACCAATCCCTTCTTCACGACCATCGCGCGCGGCGTCGAGGACGTCGCCAGCCGGCAGGGCTTTAGCGTCATCTTTTGCAATACCGATGAATCGGAACATGAAGAGGGCCAGTATATCAACGTCCTCTTGCAGAAACAGGTCGACGGCGTTCTGCTCGTCCCCGCATGCTCCTCGGCTGAATCGATTTCCCTGCTCCAATCCCGCGGCGTCCCCGTCGTGGTGCTGGACCGCCGCGTGCCCGGCGTATCGGTCGATACTGTACACTGCAATTCTGAACAGAGCTCCTACCGCCTGGTTCGCCATCTCGTCGAGCTCGGGCACCGGCGCGTCGCGGTGCTGACCGGCCCACAAATCGTCTCCACGGCGGTCGAGCGCGTGGCCGGCGCTCAACGGGCAATTCGGGAAGCGGGACTGGATGACGATATGCCCCTGGTTTACTATGGGGAATTTACGCAGGCGAGCGGATATCACATGGCGCAACAGGCGCTTGCCGCTGCCCCGGGGCTCACGGCCCTCTTTGCCACCAACAACTTTGTGGCGATGGGCGCGCTGCGCGCAGTACGCGAGGCCGGCCTGCGCATGCCGGAGGACGTCTCGCTGGTCGCCTTTGACGACATTCCTGCGGCCTTTGTCGTCGAGCCCTTTCTAACGGTCATCTCTCAGCCTGCCTATGATGTCGGCAAGCGGGCGACCGAGTTGCTCTTGAACCGGCTCGCCGGCCAGGGACCGGCGCAACCTCAAGAGATCGTTCTGCCAACCGAATTCATCCTCCGCCGATCGAGCGCGCCGCCGCCCACGACTCGAGGCGTACAGCGTCCACCTCGAAAACGCGCGCCCGGGCCGCGCCGCCGGTGACCATCTCATTCGCAACTAGAGAGGAGTAACCATGATGCAAGCACAGACAGATCGTTCATTCAGCGCCCCTGATGGCGTCGATCCGACCAGGATCCCCGGGAGAACATTGTATACCGGGGCAAACATACCGGCGATCGGGCTGGGAACGTTTGGATCCGATCGCTTTTCTGGAGAGGAGATTGCCGAGGCCGTGAAAGGGGCAATCGAAGTTGGCTATCGGCATATCGACTGCGCCGCAGTCTATATGAACGAGCCGTTGATTGGCCAGGCCCTCCGTGAGGTGCAGAGCCGAGGAGTGAAACGCCAGGAGCTCTGGATTACCTCCAAGCTGTGGAACGACAAGCATGGCGAAGCGGATGTGATCCCCTCCTGCGAGCAGTCCCTCAAGGACTTGCAGCTCGACTATCTCGACCTCTACCTCGTACACTGGCCCTTCCCCAACTATCACGCACCGGGCGTCGGCGTCGACTCGCGCGATCCACACGCCCGGCCGTACATTCACAAAGAGTTCATGCAAACCTGGCGGCAGATGGAAAAACTCGTGGAGATGGGCCTGGTGCGGCACATCGGCACCTCGAACATGACCATCCCCAAGTTGAAATTGCTGTTGCGCGACGCCGAGATCAAACCGGCGTGCAACGAGATGGAATTGCACCCTCACTTTCAGCAGCCCGAATTCTTCAAATTTGTGCTCGACAACGGCATCGTGCCCGTCGGTTTTTGTCCCATTGGTTCGCCTACCCGGCCCGATCGCGACAAGACACCTGAAGACACGGTGGACATCGAGGATCCGGTCATCGTCCAAATCGCAAAACGCCTGAACGTGCACCCGGCTGTGGTGTGCGTGAAATGGGCCGCGCAGCGAGGCCAGGTGCCGATCCCCTTTTCAATCCGTCGCAACGAGTACTTATCCAACCTGCAGTGCACAGTGACCCCGCCGCTGACCGATGAAGAAATGGAAGCCATCGCGCGGATTGACAAGAACTGTCGGCTCATCAAAGGCCAGGTATTCCTCTGGCCCGGCGCTCGCGACGGGCGAGCGTTGTGGGATGAAACCGGAGAGATCGAAGGGAAGGATCAGGTTTCTGCCTGATGGTACATCGTTACATTCTTGCCATCGATGTCGGCACGTCGAGCTGTAAGACTGGGCTGTGGAGTGCGGACGGCGAGCTTGTGGCCGAAGCGACGCAGCCGTACGCATTGAATCGCCCTGCGGCAACGTGGGCGGAAATAGACGCGAACATCTGGTGGCAAGCTGTTTGCGATACCATCCGAGCCGTCGTTACCCGAGCCGGGATCGACGCGGGCGAGGTCGCGGGAATCGGCGTGGACGGTGTCGGCTGGACGATGGTCCCTGTGGACATCAACAGCCGGCCTCTCTACCCGGCGATAATCTGGCTGGACCGCCGGGCCGAAGCGGAAACGGCATGGCTGAAAGCCTTACCGGGAAGCGAGCAGTTCGTCGCCCTGGCCGCGAATCCGATCGATCCGGCCTACATCACGCCCAAGCTCATCTGGCTGAAACGCCAGCATCCCGACATTTTTGACGCCGCCTATAATTTTCTGACCTGCTCCGGTTTCATTGTCGCCCGGCTGACCGGCGAATTTACTTGCGATTACACACAAGCCTATGGCTATCACTTTTTCGACATTTGCCGCGAGCGCTGGGATCGGGCCGCCGGGGGGCTGATGGGCGTGCCGCTGGAAAAGATGCCGCCTCTTCGCTCGTCCGTTGAAATCGCGGGAGTGGTCACCAACCAGGCGGCGGAGGAAACCGGCCTGCGTGTGGGAATCCCTGTGATCGTTGGCTGCCTCGACGCCGCAGTCGGCGCGCTGGGGGCTGGGGTAACGCGCTTGGGACAGACGAACGAACAAGGCGGCCAGGCGGGCGGCATGGCGATCAGCCTGGACCATGTCGTGGTCGAGCCGCAGTTGATCTTTTCTCATCACGTCCTACCTGGACAGTACCTGCTCCAGGGGGGAACGGTGGGCGGCGGTTCGCTGGCCTGGTTCCGCGATCTGCTCGGGCCCTTGCCGGTCGGGGCGGGAGTGACGGCAAATCCTTTCGAACAGTTCAGCCGCGAGGCAGCGCAGGTCCCGTCAGGTGCGCATGGCGTGATCTTTATCCCTTATATGGCCGGTGAACGGACGCCGCTTTGGGACAGTAACGCACGCGGTGTCTTTTTCGGACTCTCGTACTCCACGACCCGCGCCGAAATGCTCCGAGCAATTATGGAAGGGTGCGCGTTCGCGGTCTATCATAATGTCCGCATCGCCGAACAAAAGGGGGCGAGCATTCACGAGTATCTCGGCTCGGGCGGCGCGACAGCGAGCGCGGTGTGGTGTCAAATCAAGGCGGACGTGTATGGCAAGCCGTATACCGTCGCACGGCGTTCCGACGGCGGCGAAGGAGGGCATTTGCTCGGACTGTACGCGCTGACGGCGCACGCGATGAATCTGTGCGACGATGCCGGCAAACGGGTGGAGGAACTCTTGCCGAACCGTGAGGTGTACGAGCCCTCGCCTGAACGGCACGCACTGTATCAAGATCTGTTCGACATTTACCTGCGACTATCGGGCAAGCTGCGCGAGGATTTCGATTTGCTTGCTTCGGCACTGAGAAAACAAAAGACGAACATATAGAGAAAGAATTATGAAAGCAGTTGTTCTGGAAAACAAAGGCCTCTTGACTTACAAAGAGGTCCCGACACCAACCGTGCAGCCGGGACATGCGCTCCTTCAAGTTCGCGCCGTTTCGATTTGCGGTTCCGACATCATGCGCTACATCAAAGGTCATCGCATGTACAACCTCATCCTCGGGCATGAATGTGCGGGCGTAGTGGTTCAGGTGGGCGAAGGCGTTAGCCGTGCTTGGGTCGGGAAACACGTAGCCGTCATTCCGCTCGTGCCGGATCTGGCGTGTGAACAGTGCCGGCTCGGCCACTATTCCGCCTGCCACCATTATTCGTTCATCGGCTCGCGCCAGGATGGCGGTTATGCCGAGTACGTGCACCTCCCTGAGAAATGCCTGCTCGTTCTCCCGGAATCCCTGGAATTCGAAGACGCGGCGCTGATTGAACCGGCCACTGTCGCGCGCCATATCCTCGACCGGGGCCGCTTTCAGCCGGGCCAGACCGTCGCCGTCCTCGGCGCGGGCTCCGTCGGCCTGATGGCCGTACAGTGGCTGCGCATTCTCGACGCCGGGTGCATCATCTGCACTGACGTGGTACAGGAAAACCTGGAAATCGCAAAGGCGTTGGGTGCACACGTTACTTTGAACCCACAGCAGGTGGATGTGCAAGCGCGAGTCAAGGAACTGACTGGCGATGGCGTGGACCTGGCACTGGAGGTAGCCGGGGTGCCGCAAACGCTGGCCCAGACGATTCAGGTCACGCGGCCGCGCGGCAATATCGTCTGCGGCGGCAACCAGCCACTCGATGCAAGCCAGCCTATGTCCTTTATAGAAGACTTGATGCGCAAGGAACTGCACCTCAGTGGCTGCTTCATGTCCTACTCTGCACCCTTCCCTGGCCACGAATGGACCGATTCGGTTGACGCGCTGGTGCAGGACAAGCTCAAGATGAACCCTATGATTTCACATCGTTATCCACTATCGGCGGCCGTGCAGGTTTTCCAGGATATTGCCGCGCACAACCTGACGCACCGCAAAATCATCCTATTGCCCGAGGAACCGACACAGTAGAGAATAACATGCTCAAGACGAAACTGCTTCATCCCGAAATACTCGCTGCCCTCGGAGCCGCGGGCCATAGCGGCCGCGTGCTCGTTGCAGATGGGAACTATCCGTTCTGCACTCGCGCTAATCCGGCCGCCCCGCGCGTCTATCTAAACCTCGCTCCGGGCCTGCTAAAGGTCACGGATGTTCTGAAGGTATTGGCCGAATCCATTCCGGTCGAAGCGGCTCATGTGATGCAGCCCGCTGACGGTTCCGAGCCGCCCATCTGGGCCGAGTTCCGCGAGATACTGCCTGAAGAGGTCAAGCTGCAAGCACTCGGGCGGTTTGAATTCTACGATGTGGCCGACGCGACCGAGACGGCGTTGGTCGTCGCCACGGGCGAGCAGCGCATCTATGCCAACATCCTGCTGACGATTGGCGTGGTCGCGCCCGGAGATCAAGATGCCACTGGTTAACCTGAAACCCTGGCTGCGGCGCGCACAGCAACAGCACTTTGCCATCGGAGCTTTTAATGCCAACACCCTTGAACAGGCCCAGGCAGTCGCAATGGCTGCGGAAGCGGAAGCGGCACCCGCATTCATTCAAATCAGCCATAACGCGGCGATTTATGCGGGCCGCGGAAATGCCCTTCTCGGACTGCGCTTTATGGCCTCCATTGGCTGCGTGGCTGCATCCAGTGTGCGCGTTCCCATTGCCCTCCACCTCGATCATGCGACGGCGGAAGAAGTACAGCAGGCGCTCGCACTCGGGTTTACCTCGGTCATGTTCGACGGCGGCGATTTGCCTTTCGAACAGAATATGCAGGCGACGTACAAGCTGGCGGGCATAGCCCACATGGCAGGCGCGAGCATAGAGGGCGAAATCGGCGATGTGCCCAAGCGGGACTCGAGCGGGCGAATGGCCCCGGCCATTTTGACCGAGCCGCAAGAGGCAGCAGATTATGCTCGCGCGAGCGGGATTGATGTGCTGGCGATTGCCATTGGCTCGGCGCATGGCGGAAGGACCAAAGAGGTAGAGCTGGACCTGGAGCGGCTCAAGGCGATCCGACAATTGGTGTCCCTTCCCCTTGCACTGCACGGTTCATCCGGCGTAACGGACGATTCATTGGCCAGGGCAATCCAGGCCGGGATCGTGAAGGTGAACCTCGCAACGCAGCTCAACCAGGCGTTTACGCGCGGAGTGCGCGCGTCGCTGGAAGACAGCTCGATCTGCGACCCGCGCCAGTATCTGGGTCCGGCGCGCGATGAAATGATCGAGCAAGTCCGGGAGCGCATTCGGTTTTTCGGTTCGGACGGCCAAGCCTGATGATTTTATGCGTCAACGCCAACGCCGCTATTGACAAGACCTATCTCGTCGTTCTCGATGCCAAGGGAGATGGGAGGGTAAAGTGACTACCGATACCTATTCCTTTTCACCAAAGTTGCCTTACAGATAGGCCAGCATGATGAATGAAGTGGAGTAGCAAATCCGGACGATGACGCAAGCGGGCAAACTCGCGATCCAGCAGGTGGCAGACTTCACCCTTGG
>JBAVQS010000366.1:0-6147 GCA_049694275.1 Anaerolineae bacterium
CGAAACAGTATGGACGAAAAGGCTCAGATATGCGATTGTTAAATGTGCGGCGTGGACCGCCTGGTCAATCTACAATGGGCACGATGTCGTCGGACTTTATTGTGCACGATGTCGTTGGACATGACACTTAATAGCAAGAATCGCTTGTATGGCACGTTTTACTCCTGTATGACCGATCATTTGGATCACACTCGACTAGTGCTGATGGCCGGCGTGCGAATTGGTTTGTTTGCCAAGATATCTTTCAGGGTTTTTGTCGAACACTTCCTTGCAACCCTGAAAGCAAAAGTAATAGGTTTGGCCTTGGTATTCGGTCTGGGCTGCGGCGGTCTTTGGATTAATGGACATCCCACAAACGATATCTTTTACCATTCGATCATCTCCCGTTATACCGAATCAAACTTGATGATAGGCAGAGACCACAACATGCTCCGAATCAGCCTGAGCATGCAGGGTCATCAAGCGCAGGTGCTCGCGTTGTCTGCGAATGGTTCGCAGACTCAAGGTAATCCCAACCAAGTTGACGAGGAGGCCCAGCCAGATGATTTCCGACTTGTAGTCGCCGAAAAAAGCGACCACGCCGGACAAGCCGCTGGCGCTCGTCAAACCAATCAATGGGACAATATCTGTGATGTGGTGTGCACAGCAGGCAACCATACCCAACGTCGAAGTCCCTGTCCCGGCCCCGGTGAGCGCGGATGCGCCTGCGAGTTTCGTCGTTCGAATGATCAGGCGCAGGTAGGCATACAGCCCAAGCTGCGCGCCGAAACCGATGGCGACAAGGCCGACCCACAGCCAATCCTGCGATAACTGACCTAGGGCATGATCGAACGATTGGAGTAAGGAAAGGATTCCCAGGTAGACCCCGACGAGGGCCAGCGCTCCCACAAGCCCGGTGAGCACGGGCAAGACGACGCGGCGGTCCATTCGTTGCCACCCATCGATACGTGCCGTCATTGTTTACTCCTTTCCGAGTTCCGCGGCTGATCCAGGCCCGCAGAGACAATACCTAATGACTGGGAAGCGAGAGATAGATTCGAGGGGCGAGATGACTCGAAATACAACTGCCAGGTCCGCACCAGAAACCAGCCAGCCAGCAAAACCGAGGAAACGGCAAAGCTTGCCAGGGCCGTACTGTACAGGGCTGCCTCTTTACTCTTGAAGAATAGAGCGCAAACGAGTCCAAGTAGGAATGTCAGCACGGCGGCAAGTGCAACCAGGACTCCCGGGTCCAATCTTCCCCGGACCAGAGCGACAAAAGCCCGGCGGAGGAATGGATAGCCAATGAACCCGAGACCAACTCCGCTAACCAACAAGTCCGTCGAAAGAGAGACCAGATGTGCAACTCCTGTTACGCCGCCGAGATACCCCGCGATTGTGATTGCCAGGAATAGGGCGATGGTCGTTGCTGCCAGGAAGCGCATGTGCAGGCTTTCCGTCCGAACTTGCGGTTTCTGTTGCGCGGGAGTAAATCCGAGTCGCTTGAGAACGGCTTCTAGATAAGGTCGGTTCTGATATTCGGAGAAAGCCAGCACGTCTATCCGCCCGGTCGATAGATTCGTGGCCGCAAAGACAATCCCATCCGCTTGCAACAAGGCCCGTTCCACCGTTCGCTCACTGGTGGCATACACCAGATCGGGCGAGTACAGGGCCAGGCCGACCAGTGGCACATCGAATTTCTCTGATCGAACGGCCTGGAGCATGCGGCGCGCACCGGTCTGATCGGCGTCATAGACGATGCTGGCCCGTTCGGTGGCATAGTTCACCGTGGCGGCAGTCACGCCATCAATGCTTGTTAGAGCGAACTGAAGTTTGCTCGCGCAGGTCGCGCAGTACATGCCCTTAATCGCAAAGGATATTCGACTATTTTTCATGTGTGTGACTGGAGAGGAATCCACTGCTGCTCTAATCCAGTTTCCATTCTAGACCCACAGAGGGAGGAAAAACAGCGCTATTTGCCCAGTTCGCGGCTATGCGGTACGACCTACTCTACAGTAGGCATCTAGCCCAGGCGGGGGTAGGCTGTTTGGCGCGGGAAAGGGCCTTGGCACACGGAGCGCGACAAGAGGAGCGATTGGCTTGTACCGATTGCTCCTCTTGTCGCTTGTTCACGGCTATTTTACGCCATCGCTTGGGGAAGGTACGTCAGGGGATTTTCGGGTATCGCCAAGTGGGACATAGGCGAGGACGGTGGTTCCCTTGCCCTGTTCCGATTTGATATAAACATTGCCGCCGAACAACTGGGCGCGCTCCTGCATGCCGGTCAGCCCAAAGTGCCCGGCGCGGGCATAGGCGGTCGGAGCTTCGGGGGCATCAAAGCCGATCCCATCGTCCTGAATCGTCGCGGTAACCGCATCGGCCTCAAACGCCAATTTGACCGAGACCGTGCTCGCCTGGGCGTGTTTGGCAATGTTTCGCAGCGCCTCCTGGACAATCCGGAACATGATCAGCTCGCGCTCGGCATCCAGCCGCTGTTCCGGCCCGGTCAGTTCGAAACTGGCGTTTGCCTCGCGGGCAATGGTTTCCAGCGCGGGAATGAGGCCGAGCTCTTCCAGATAAGTGGGGCGGAGATCCCTGACAAAGCCCCGAACCGAGGTGAGGGTTTCGCCAATGAGTTCCTTGAGTTCCTCCACCCGCCTGGCAGCCAACGCAACATCCTTGTTCATCGCTTTTTGCACCATCTCGGCTCGCTGGCGGAGGGCAATCAGCGATTGAATGGTGTCATCATGCAATTCCCGTGCGAGGCGCCGGCGCTCGTCCTCCTGGCTGCGCGTGATCGCTGCGATATAGTCCTGCGTGGCCGCTTGCGCGCTCTGGAGCTGGCGCGCCATCCCATTGAGGTTCTCGCGCACGTCTTCAATCTCCTGGACGCCGCCCGCCGGTTTCTCGGCGGCGCGATAGTCGCCAAAGGCGATCCGGTTCGCCATTTGGGAGAGGGTTTGAAGAGGACGAATGACGTTGCTGACGCCAAAGTAGACGGCGCCCAACGCGACGATGGCGGCGAGCAGGAGCACCACCGGCAGCAGGACCGCATATTGGAACATCGGGTCGACGATTTCGGCCCACGGCTCGTCAATGATCAGCGCCCAGCCCGCCGGAGCAATCGGCGCATAACCGACCACCAACTCGACCCCATTGGGGTCCAGGTGAAAGGTGGCCCCGGCCTTGCCGCGCGCCGCATCCGCAATGCCGCCATGCCCACTCAGGTCTGTCCCGACGAGGGACGGACGGACATGGGCAATGATGATGCCCTGTGAATTGACGAGATAGACGATCCCGCGAGGGGAAAAACCGCCGAGGGGGGGCAAGCTGAAATCGCCCACCATCCGGCCCTGCGCGAGGTCGTGGCCCACGAGGACATGCCAAACGTTGTTCTCGAGGAAAGGCGTCGAGTAGGCCCCTTGCTCAGCAAGATGGGCAAGCCGGCCGGTCCATTCCTCGCGGCTGGGAACCGCGTGAATGAGGTTATTCTGTGCGTCGAGCACCGCAACGCCGCCATCGAACGCTTGAGGGTCTCGCTCCTCGATATGGGCGGGATCGAGCATGGCGAGTTCGCGGGCTCGGTCAGTCAAGAGCTGGGAGATTTCCGTCGCCGCGACCCGCGCCAGGACGGCGTCCCGCTCCGCGACCAGTTGCCGCATGGCTGCCTGGTGATTGTTGACGCCCAGGTAGGCGATGGCAATCAGAACCACGGCGAGGGGCAGGATGGTCCACAGCAGGATTCGAGTGCGAAGGCCGCGTAGCATATTATTCGAGGGTCATCCACTTTTCGCGGATGGCATAGAGGACCGCCTCGGTCCGGGTCGAGACATGGAGCTTGCTGTAAATGTTGGCGAGATGACCCTGCACCGTCCGATCGCTAATGCTCAGCGCGACTCCAATCTGTTTATTTCCCATCCCGCGTCCCGCCAGACGCAGGACCTCGAGCTCGCGGTCACTCAACGGCTCGATCAGGTCCTCTACTCTTTCGCCGCGATGCGCCGCGCGCTGGACGAGTTTTTTGGCGATGGAGGGAGAGAGGGCCGTTTCGCCCCCGGCGATCGCGCGGACGGCCTGGATGATTTCGTCCGGGCTCGCCGTCTTGAGGAGATAACCATTGGCGCCCGCTTGTAAAGCGGCCAGGATATACGGCTCATCCTCATAGGCGGTCAGGATGAGGATGCGGGCATCCGGGAACTCTTTTTTGACCTGGCGGGTCGCATCCAGACCGTTGACACGCGGCATCTGGATATCAAAGAGCGCGACATCGGGCCGCTCGTGTGCATAGAGCGTGACTGCTTCCTGTCCATCGCTTGCCTCGGCGACGACACGGATCGATTCGTCTTCTTCCAAGAAATCACGAATACCTTTGCGGACCACCGCGTGGTCGTCCGCCAGGATGACGCGGATGAGTTTTTCGTTTTCTGGCACAAATCCCTCGTTTTGTTCTAGCGCTCTTTATTCGGGCGGGCCACAATCAGCTTGACCATTTGCATCGGCCCCAGATCCGCGATGCTCTCGATCTCTAACCCTGCCCGTTTCACATTCTCGACCGTGCGGCGATTGATGTTCGCGCCCCAGAGGCGAACGACGAGCGGGTTCAATAGGTCCATGAGGCCGCCAATCACCGGCCCGTCGATTCGCACATGGTCGAGTAGAAGAATGCGACCACCGGGCTTGACCACGCGATTGAGCTCGCGTAACCCCTGAATGGGATCGGGAACCGAGCAAAAAACAAAAGTGGCGACGGCGGTATCAAAGCTGTTGTCGGGAAAAGAGAGTGCTTGCACGTCTCCCTCCCGAAGGTCTACTGCTACGCCGAGTTCGGCAGCCCGCGTGTTGGCCTGGGCCAGCATCTCATCAGATAGGTCGATGGCCGTTACCATAACGCCGGGCGGATAGCAGGGTAGGTTTTGCCTGTGCCCACGCCCACCTCCAAAATCTTACCCTGCGCCTGTTTCCACAGCCCTTCGCGCCAGGGTTTGAATCGACGTTCGGACATGGCCTCGACGCGGTCATAGACGGGGGCGATGCGATTGTAGCGGGACCGCGTCTGCGCGGTCGCCTGTGTAAATCCTGTCTCTATTATAGCCTGTTTCATACGTTCTCCTCAATAAAAGGGACTGTACTAGAAAAGGAGCTCTGCACGGAACTCGTGCGGCCCATCGTTACCTGCTGCGCCGACCGCGAGGACCAAGGCCAAAGGATTGGTCCGAGCTGGGTCGTAATTCACATGAGCCAACCCGTTGACAAGGTCTATCTGGGCCGAAATGACGCCGGCAATCTGAAGCAGGCTCTCACGAATACGGAGCACGCACTGGAAACAGGCCATGCCCCAGATAGCAAGCGTGATTGACTGGTTGGGGTCGGATACCTTAACCTGCAATGTATCCTCCGCTCGTGTGCGGCTGCAATTGACAAGCACAAGTCCTCCGCCTGATGTTAGAGCGAATTCCATATCGGTTGATGGGTGCGTAGAGGCAATCCCTCGTGGTTGCCCGCACTGGACGGGGCAGGCGCGAGGCACAGTCCCTACAACGAGGCCGTAAATGGAATTGGAATTCGCTCTAAGGATAGGATAGCTAGGAAAGAGGGTTTGTGCCAGAGTCGCGCGGCGAGTTTTGGACAGGTATTTCGGCCAGCCTTACGACGCGCCAATTGGCGTATGAGAGTCAAGCAGAGGGGGAAGGGAGAAACAGAAAGAGGGGCTGCGCGTGACTGCATGCCCCTCACCACTGGAGGAAGGAGGTGCTCCTACAGTTTACTCTCCAGAGCACCACCTCGCCTTGAACTCGGGCGATTCCTCGCAGTGCTCCGGAACAATCTCCATTTTCACTATAGCACTGTTTCGTGAACGGCGGATGCGCCATTTGGCGTACTTGCGCATCGCCGTTGACCTGTTCTTGTTCACCAGGACGGGCTAGTTGGTCCGGCCGCCCATCATGCCACCGGGGCGAGCGCCATTCTGTCCGCCCATCATGCCGCCGGGGCGCGCGCCGTTCTGGCCGTTCATCATGCCGCCGGGATAAGCCCCGTTCGCGCCGCCCATCATGCCGCCATAGGTGCTAAACAGGCGAAAATCGGTCATGGTTCCGTATTGGGTTTCGCGGAGGTCCCTGGTAATCTGAGTGCGCATGGCCTGGTCCATCTGGGTATCGTCAAAGCCCG
>JBAVQS010000367.1:0-18488 GCA_049694275.1 Anaerolineae bacterium
GATTATGACTGGCCGCCCACGACCGGCGCGTGGCAAGCGGATGCCGCTTTCACGGAATGCATGCAGCGCGTTCGCGCGCACGAAAAAGAACTTGGGATTGACGCGGTTGTAAGAAACTGGGACAAGAACCAGCATCTTGCTCACATGCAGGCCAGCGGCTGCTTTCGCTACACTCGCGAAATCGTCGTCCATCACACCGATTCGGGCAACGCCGAGCGCTTGATCGGCGTTCTTCTCAGCCAGGGCGGCGTCATGTCTCTGCTCAAGCACGGGCTGACCGAAGGCCAGATCGGCATCGACCGTTTTCGAGCAGTCGTAGAGGAGAGACTTGCGATGCAAGAGCAGGTGTGGTACTGGAGCTCGCGCGTCCGGTTCGGTGTGGTCTAATCAAGAGTTTGACAGCCTCCCACCCCATATATACAATAGCTGGACTTATGAAGTACCATATCACGACCTATGGCTGTCAGATGAACGTGGCCGATTCGCAGCGGCTGGCCTCCGAGATGGAAAAACTCGGGCTCTCCGCCACGTCTCAGGCCGATGATGCTGATGTTATCATCCTCAACACCTGCGTCGTCCGGCAAGGACCAGAGGACAAGGCGGTTAGCCGCCTGATGCAGCTTAAACCGCTCAAGAACGTCCGTCCCGGGACTGTTCTGGGGGTCATGGGCTGCATGGTCGGCGTACGCGGGGCGAATGGAATGCAAAAGCGATTTCCGTTCGTCGACGTCTTCCTTCCCCCCTCTGACCCCGGCCCACTGGTCGAGTTGCTCCATGCCCGCGGCGTCCAGCCTCAGGCCGGCCAAGAAGACTATTGGATCGAGCGGGAAACGACCGAGCAGCGCTATGCGTTACAAGACGCCGATTTTATTCTTCCGGCGCACGAGCGCGGCAAGCTCATCAGCGCACATGTCCCGATCATTTTCGGATGCAACCACGTCTGCACCTTTTGCATCATCCCCTATCGCCGCGGGACGGAGCGCAGTCGTTCCGTCGGAGAAATTGCCGCGCACGCCCGCTCACTCGTGCAGCAGGGTGTGAAAGAGGTCACCCTGCTCGGCCAGATTGTGGACCGGTATGGCTATGATGTCGTTGATGGCCCGCGCCTGCCACAGCTCTTACGCGCCCTTGCCGAGATCGACGGCCTGGAGCGCCTCCGCTTTCTCACCTCGCATCCGAGCTATATGACCGATGAGCTTTTGGACACAGTCGCCGATCTGCCCAAGGTGTGCGAGCACATCGAGGTCCCCGTACAGGCCGGCGACGACGAGGTATTGACGCGCATGAAGCGCGGCTATACGGTCGACGATTACCGGCGGCTGATTGACCGCATTCGCCAGCGCGTGCCAAACGTGAGCATTGCGACTGACATTATCGTGGGGTTTCCGGGCGAAACGGCCGCACAGTTCGACGAGACTTATAACCTGCTCAAGGAAATCAAGCTCGACGTGGCGCACGTTGCGATGTACAGCCCGCGGCCAAACACCTCTTCTGCCTCGCGTTTTCCCGACGATGTCTCGCCGGAAGAAAAAGAGCGCCGCCGCCAGGCGCTCGACGACCTGCAGCGTGAAATCGTCGGAGAGATTAACAGCCGGTTCCTCGGGCAGACGGTTGAGGTGCTGGTCGAAGAGAACCACAAGGGGCGCTGGCGGGGCCGCACCCGCAACAACAAGCTGGTCTTTTTTGACGACCCGAGCCAGGACTGGGTCGGCCGGCTGGCGCAGGTCAAGATCAACTGGACCGGCCCATGGTCGATGATTGGAAAATTGGAGGCCGCACCATAAAAGTGCGGCCTCTTGTTTCATGCCCCAGGTCCGTGGTCGCCCTTTTTATGCGCTCGGAAGATCAATCGGATCGGCGCGCCGGTCAGGTTCCATCGCTCGCGAATCTTGTTCTCGAGAAAGCGCTCGTAGGAAAAGTGGACCAGTTCCTTGTGGTTGACGAAAAAGACAAAGGTCGGCGGGATGATGCCTACCTGTGTGGCGTAATAGAACTTTAATATGCGCTTGCCCTTGTTCGGCGGCGCGTGCTGCACCACGGCCTCGCGCACGAGGTCATTCAGGTCGGCGGTCGAGACCCGTACGCGCAGTTCTTTCCGCACTCGCAGCGCCGTATCGAGCACGGTCGCAATCCGCTGACGCGTCTTGGCTGAGACGAACAGGACCGGCGCATAGGGGACAAAGTTGAACTGGGCGCGGACCCGCTCGGTGAACTGGTCCATCGTCTCGGTCTCTTTGTCAATCAGGTCCCACTTGTTCACGACCAGTGCAATGCCTTTGTTCCCTTCAAGAATATAAGAAGCGATGTGCGTGTCTCCGGCCAGCGGTCCCTCCGCGGCATCCATAACCAACAACACGACATCCGCCCGCTGGATCGCCTTTAGGGCGCGCAGCGAGCCCCACTTTTCGATCCCCGCCTCGATCTTGCCGCGCCGCCGCAGTCCCGCCGTATCGATGAGCGTCACCGGCTGGTCGCGCCAGATCATCTCTGTATCAAGCGCATCGCGCGTCGTCCCCGGCACTTCGCTCACGATGGCCCGCTCCTGGCCCAGTAGCGCATTCAGGAGCGAGGACTTGCCGACATTCGGTCGCCCGACGATGGCGATCTGTGGGACCTCGGTTTCCAGTTCGGGCGTGGGCGGTGGGAAGGCATCGACAATCAGCTGGAGCAGGTCGCCGGTCTCGACGCCGTGCAGCGCCGAGATCGGGATCGGGTCGCCGAGACCCAACTGGTAAAACTCGACCGCATCGGCGCGGCGTTTGTCGTTGTCCACCTTGTTCACCACGAGATAAACTGGCTTGGCCGCGCGGCGCAAGATCTCGGCAATGTCAAAATCGCCGGGCGCGAGGCCCGTCTCGGCATCCGTCATGAACAGGATGGCATCCGCCCCATTGATTGCCAGCTCCGCTTGCTCACGCGTCAGCCGCGCAATCTTGGCGGTCTCATCCCCCGCCACTTCCCGCTCACCGACAATACCGCCTGTATCCACGAGGGTAAACTCGTGCCCTGCAAACTCGGCATCGGCATACAGCCGATCGCGCGTCGTTCCTGGCGCATCGGCGACAATCGCGGTCCGTTCTCCAACAATCCGGTTAAACAGGGTGGACTTGCCAACATTCGGCCGTCCAACAATCGCAAGAATAGGTCGTGTCATAGAAAGGACCAATGGTGAATGGTGAATGATGAATGACGAGTGATCGTCACCGGTCAGGTTCGATTTTCCATAGAGCGCCCGGTGCTGCCGGGGGCCCGTCTCCAAATAATGGCACATCCAGTATAGTTACCTGGTGTACCAGGTAGTGCTGACGCAGCTCGTCGAGCACCGGGTCCAGCGCGCGGCTATCTTCGAGCAGATAAACCGCCGGGGGCTTGAACATGACCTGTAAAAATTGTTCTCGTTCCGCGTTCGTCCAGCCATCCGGCCTAAAGCTGTCCCTTTGCGCATACAGCTCAATCGCGCCGCTGTTCAGGGTTGCTCCAATCATCGCCCCCGGCGGCGTTAGCGCAGCCAACTGGTGAAATGCCGCTCGCTGCCCTTGTGTCATATAGCCAAAGATCGGCTGTGGGGGCTGCCACGCGGAAGGGACCGTATTCCACACCCGCAACAAACACAGTTCGATCAAGGTGATGAGAACCATGCCTCCCACAAGCTGTCCGGCCAGGCGGCGGGCCCGAACGATTTTGTGGCATAGATCGACGAGGCCATAGCTGACGAACAGTGCAACAATCGGGAGCTCGGGCAACAGGTCGCGGAGCCGGAGCGCCGTATAGGGCAGATGCAGGGCCAGACTCAACCCCAGCCAGAGGGCCAGCGCGGCGAACTCGATCCGCATCCGGCGGGCGAACTGGACCATCCCATAGATCAAGAGCGGCAGCAACCAACCGAATTCATTGGCTGCGAATGCCGTTTGATAAAGGCTGTTCGCGGTATCTCCAATGGCCTTGAGCGAAAAGAGCGCCAACTCCTCCGACTCGGGATGCAGCCAGCCGCCCAAGTAAGCCTGATGATACCACAAATCGGGTAATGCGACGAACAGGGCTGCAGCGGCGCTTAACAACAGCGTCTGCAAACGCGCCGCACGGGGGCGGGGGCTGAAGCCATACAAGAGCACAAGGCTCGGCCCCAGGACCAGTTGGGTATGCCGAATGTCATAAGCCGCGCCCAACGCCGCCCCGGCGAGCAGCGGCCACAGCCACGATTGACGGCGGCAGGCATACAGGGCAAATACCAGCACCAATACCGACAGGCATTCGGCCTGCGTATCGACCATCGTGACCCCGGCCCAGACGACCTGTACGCTGGCCGTCAAGATATAGGCAACACTCATCGCGACAATCAGCCACCTGCGTCCGACCGTCTCTTGCGCCAAGAGCGCCCAGGCAAGCCAGCCCGCGACAAGCCCGCAGAGCAAAGAAAATGCCGGATTGACCCAGTAAAGCCCTTCCTCGCCGGCGAGCTTGAAGGCGGCTACATATGCTATCGCCCCACCCGGTGGCCACACCGTGACCGCATCCCCTTGCATATTCATCGGGAGGTGGTAGCCGACGTGGACCAACGGATACCAGGGCAACTGCAGCTCACCGATTTCGGGGAACAGGGCAAAGCGATGCACTGGCGTGTTACGCTCGGCCAGATCGACCGCCATCTGGACATAGGCATACGGATCGCTCCCGGTCGCGCCGGATGTCCGCTGGCCGAAATATTTATACCCTGCCCACGCTATGCTCAAGCTCAAGAGCAATACTGCGGCGAATACGGCGACGCGCCAGCGTGCGTCCAGCAGGTCACGCGTCAGGATCGCCGCCGAATAGAGCAGCGCGGCAACTGCGATGCCTTCGACATACAAGAGCAGCAGCCCCCACTCGGGTGGATTATAGTCATAATACCCATAGATGGCGCCGTGCATCAACCGGATATAGACCAGGCGGCTCAACAGAACCAGATAGACAAAAAACCAGGGCGCGAGCCATGCCGCGCCCAGCCGCCAGGTTCGCTGCAAGACAAGCAGCACGAGGACCAATCCCAGCGCCAGCTCGACCGATACCAGCCAGGGCCACTGGAAATAGCGCGCCAGCGCTCCCGCCCCCGCTGCATGTACGAGTGCGAGGAGCAGGTTTTCAGCGAATGACAGTGGCGCGGCCGGCTGCAGGGTGAGCGCGGCGGCATGCGCGCGCAGCACGCGTTGGAACGAAAGTGGGGGGAGAATGAAACGAGACGGCTGGCCTGCTGGCATTAAAGGAACTCGATCTGGAAATCGAGGATATTGGCGTCGAAATGGCTCTGCTCGATAAAGGTGACCACCTTGGTCAGCAAGCCATGCGCGTAATCGGCATCGGTTGAGACGCAGGCGAACGCCAGGGTCGAGCGCTGCCAGGCGTCGAGGTCGTCCACCTCGGCCGCCGACACGTTAAAATGGTCGCGCACGCGGGCGAGGATCGGCTTGATCACGCTGCGCTTGTCCTTGAGGGACTGGGCATAAAACTCTAACTGAACCGTGCAAACACCGACAACCATGGTTATTTGAAATGATCTCTCACTTGCGCCGCGATAAATGCTTCCATCTGCGCCGTCGGGTCCAATCCACCGGTGTTCTGGCGCGCTGGATGCCGGTCACTGACCGTGCAGGCATTGCACTCGGCGCAGACATCGCGGCCGCGGAGGCTAAACACCTTGTGGCGCATCGCCGCCAGCTTTTGAATAGCGTCGTTGGACAGCGGGTCGACGGGGCGCACGGTATTGGCGGAGAGGGTCACCAGCGCCGAATGCTCCACCCGCTCCAGCCGCATGTACGCTTCCCACAGGTCTTTGCCTACTGTTAGCGAGCCATGCCGGTCCAGCATGATTGCATCGTACCGCGGAATGAGGTCGTGCACCATCTGCGGACCTTCCGGGCTCGCCGGCGTGGCATACGGGGCCGTAGGAATCGTGCCGAGGTCATAGACCACCTCGGGGAGGGTGCATTTTGCCAGCGAGAGCCCGGCCAGCGTACAGGCAATCGCATAAGGAGGATGGGCGTGAATCACCGCGTGCACATCCGGGCGTTGGCGATAGCATTCAAGGTGCAGCCGAACCTCGGACGAGGGAACCAGGTCCCGCGCGGGGCCATAGTTCGCCCCCACCTTGCGCCCCTCCATATCGACGATTAAAAGTTGGTCAGGATTGAGAAAGCCCTTGCTAAACCCACTGGGGGTGACCAACAGGCGGTGCGCATCGAGCCGCGCACTGAGGTTGCCGTCCCCCGCCGCGACCAAATTCTTTTGGTGCATCAATTTGCCGATGCGGACGATCTCTTCCCGCAAGGCAAACTCAGTCCGGACGTCCATATTGGTCCATCAGCGCATCCGAGACGCCATTGTCGCGAATGACCTGTGCGTACACCTCCGCGACCGGCTTGGGCGTACGCGCTTGTGTTTCAAGGTCCAGATGATACAGCCCAAAGCGCGCGTCGTACCCCTCGTTCCACTCGAAATTATCGACCAGCGTCCACCAGAAGTATCCACGTACATCGGCGCCGGCCTGGATCGCGCGCTGCAGCGCGGCCAAATGTGTGACGAGATAATGCGTCTGGAGATTGCGGCCATTGTCAAAGACGCCGTTCTCGGTGATGTAAATGGGTTTCCCGTATTTGGCGAGATCGCCCAAAACCTTTTCCAAGCCCCACAGCTCGATATTGCCCACGGTCGGAAAGAGCTCATAGAGACTCTGGGCGTAATGGTCCAGCACCGTTTCGCCAAAGAAGGTATTGGCCTGTGAAGGATTAAATGTAACGTGATCGGTATAGTAATAGTTCAGACCGACAAAATCCTGCGTTCCCTTGACCTCGGGCCAGTATTCGTTACGCCCCAGCGGCGCACCGACGCGCCCGGTCTCGATGGCGTCAAAGAAGAGCTGGTTAAAGACCCGATCGCGCAACGATGCCGTCAGACGGTCGAGCGGTGAGTCGGGGTTGTGAGGGAAGAACGGCCGGAAATGGTGCGCCACGCCCACCCGCGCATTGGGTTGCAGATCGTGAATGGCGTAATAGGCGCCGGCATGTGCGCGTAGTAAATGCCGCAAGACCGGGAACACTGAGCCGATATTGCGCTTGCCGGGGGGGAAATCGCCGAACAGGTATCCGATGGTTGCCAGAATATTCGGCTCGTTGAGCGTGACCCAAAAGTCGCACAGATAGCCAAGTTCCTCAACCACGCGCCGCACAAAGCGGACGAACAACTGCACCGTCCGCGGATTTTCCCAGCCCCCTTCGGCTGCCAGCCAGCGCGGGTTGGTAAAATGATGGAGGGTGATCTGTGGAGTCAAACCACTTTCCTTCATCACCTGCAGCATCCGGCGATAGTATTTCAGCGCCGTCCCGTCCCATTCTCCTTCGCCGGTCTCGACCCGGCTCCATTCTACCGAAAGGCGAATTGCCTTGATGCCCAGTTGGCGTGCCCGCTCAAAATCCTCGACATAGCGCCCGGCATACCAATTATTTGCAATGGCCGAGGTGTATCCCTTCTTGATGTGTCCGGGCGTCTGTTCCCAATCCCACCAGTCATTGTTGAAATTCTGGCCCTCGACCTGATGAGCGGCGGTCGCGGCGCCCCATAGAAAATCGGGAGGAAAAGCAATCAAGGACATGAGTGTAGCCTCACGGGGTAATATGAACGGAATCGATAATGGCGATGATGGACGAGCGCACCGGCGCATTCGGGATGCCAATCACCTGGCGGGTGGAATTTCCCTCCTGGCACACCAGGACGGTATCCCCAACTCCGGCTTGGGCAGCATCCACCGCCAGGAAATCGTCATCGGGCGGCTCGCCCGGCAGATGCAGCGGCTGAACGAGCAGTAGCTTTCGCCCCTCAAAAGCAGGGTGCTTGATGGGGGCAACAACTGTACCTACAACTTTGCTAATGATCATCTTGATCTGCTCACAGAAACTCAACCCGGTTTTGTATGTCTTCAGGAGTCAATGCCTCATAAATCAGCACAAGTCCTTGAATCACAGTCCCAATCGGAGTTTGCTGATGAACATAAGCGATACCCGCATGGGTAACGCCGCTTGCATGTAACCTGAGGAAATCCGCATCCTGGGTAAAGATCATTCGCCTTTCTTCAAGCGCAAATCGGAGAAGCGCTTCGTCGCTTGCCCGTTCCATTCTTGCTTGCTGAGCAGTTAGCACATCTATTCCGCGACGGCGCAATCCCTCTGTAATTGCCGTTGGCACATGGACATCCATGTAAAACCTAATCCGCGCTGCCACGGAGCTTTTCCCTCACGAGTGACGGCGTGCGCTCGCGCATTTCTTTTACAAATTTTTCATCCGCCTGAATGGATTCTTCGATTTCGCGTAAATGATCGAAATAGTAAGCAAGGGCTGCATGAACATCCGCGAGAGTTATCCCAGGATGCTGATCGACAATCTCATCCGCGCTGATACCCATATGCTCATGCCAGATCGCAACATGCTGGACGGCAATACGTGTCCCCGCAATGCACGGCTTGCCCCCCACCACTCCCGGAGTCATCTCGATATGCTGTTGCAAGACATTTTCCACTGGTCCACCCTTACCCCTCAATTACACCCTGCGCGATTTATGTGAAATAGCTATCCCCGAATGGGAGTTCCAGGCTGACCCCGTCGAGCAGATCGACATGCTCGACGATCCCGACAATCGCAAGATCGACCGGGCCGACCACCGGATAGGTGGCGAGGGCTGCTTCACGGGCGCGTACGCAAAACACCCAATCTCCCTCTCCCGCATCGACGACGTCAATCGCCGCCGCAGGCCGCCCGACCGGTTCGCGTTTTTTATTCGTCAATTGCACGAGCAGTAGCTTTTCACCCTTGAGCTGCTCGTCCTTGATGGTTGCAACCACGCTTCCGACAACTTGGCCCAATATCATTTCAGATCGCTGATTTCAGATTAATGGGTTAGAGCTGGCCGACAACGCGGCGCACGATCGTATCGACCATCGCCGTATCGACGCCTGGCCCGAGCCGCGCAATAACACCGGCCTTGACCTTGTCGATGACCTGCTGTTTCTCGGCTGCGCTCAGGCCGCCGGCTGCGCCAGTCGGAGCGCCGGGAGCAGGCGTGGCGGATGCAGAATGTCCGGCGCCGGCGACGCGGGCCTTGATGCCCAGCGATTCGATTCGCTCGCGGGCCAGGTCGGTCAGGTAAACATCGTCATTGATGTCGATCTCGCGAGCGCCCCGCCGGGCCAGCTCCTCGATATCCCTTTCGGTGTAAAAAATCCGTGGCATGGTTATTCCTATTTGCCGGGGAGATTTTCGAGCGCGGCAATCGCCGCGCGCTTGGCCGCCAGAATTTCCGCCTCTGTGCCCGAAAGCCACATGCGCCCATAGCGCCCGACGGAAGAGATGTGGATAATCTTGATACTGGCGTACTTTTCCGCCTCGTTCGCGGCCAGGTTGATATAGGCGGCGGGCTGGCATTCGAGAATGAACAGGGTTTCCCCTGCCACCAGCATCGCCCCGCGGCGGAAGCGATTGAGCAACTGGACTTGGTAGGGATCGACGCGGGTAATCACCTGGACGGAAACCACTTCCGGTTTCTTGCGGTCTTCGGGCTCGAGCCCCAATCGCTGTAACACGACATTCCCCGATTCCAGGACCGCGGCCTGCGAGAGCGAGTGCACCTCGAACATGCCAAATTCGCGCTCGACAATCTGGGCGCCAGGTTTGGCCTCGGTCGCCTTGACCGCAATATCAACCAGACGAAAGACCTCGTTGCCCGGCGCCACTTCGAGATAAAGTGACGCCATCCCCTGCACTGGCAGATCCCCCTGGGTAATTGTGCCCACAAAGGCCGCATACTGGGGCTGCATCCGGTCGAGATAGCAATACGCGCGCAGTTCAAATTTGTCAGCCATTTTATTTATCGTTCATTGCAATACCGAGCGGTGTAATGAAAAGGGGTTTCGGTGGGACAATGGTGCGGATGCCCGTCACGCGCTCGACCACCGGACCGATTCCCTGGAACATGCTCGTTCCGCCCACCATGTAAATTACATCGACATTGTATCCTGCAATCTGGCGTTTGACGATGGTCGCCACCTTTTCCATCACCGGCTCGACCAGCGGGAACAGGCGGGGTTGTTCCTGCGGTTTGGTTTTGAGTTCCTCGGCCTGTTCAAACTGCATGTGGAGCGCGCCGGCCAGGACCAGCGAAAAGTGCGTGCCGCCGGTCGCTTCGTCCCCTGTGTGCACGACCTGTCCGTCACGAAGCACGGCGATACCGGTCGTTCCGCCGCCGACGTCGACAACCGCTCCATCTCGCACCTGGAGCACTGCATTCGCCGCCGTCGGCTCGTCCACCTCGTTCGTGCAATTCAGGCCGGCTGCATTGAGCACATTGGCGGTTGCCCGAATCTCCGCCCGCGGCACACCCGGCGGATAGCCGGTGGCCGCGTGGGTTAGTTCAAATCCGAGCCGCGCCTCGATCTGGCGCTTGAGCTCTCGCAACAGATCAATCGCGCCGATAAAATCCACCACGAGCCCATCTCGCACCACCTGCGCAAACCGGTAGGTCCCAGCGAGCGGCCGGAACTGGTCGTCCAGCACGATGATTACGGTGTACGCCGTTCCCAGGTCCACGCCCACATGCACCTTTGGCGTCCCTGCCCCCATTCCATAGGAGCGGGTTCGGGTGGGCACGTCCTCTCCCGCTCGGCGGGGGAGAGTTTGGGTAAGCGCCCCCTCTCCCGCTCGGCGGGGGAGGGTTGGGGTGGGGGGGGACTGCATTGCCTGTTCGGTCTGCGCCATCAGGCTTTCGAGCTGTGGATTTATCAATCCCATCGCCCGCGGTTCGGCTTGTCATTTGAGGCGCGCCCGAACGATTTACCGTCCAGTCCTTCCGAATAATGATGCTGGCGCGGGCCGGAGGTCAGGAGGCGTTCGCCGGCGACGGTCACCTCCAACTGCCACTGCTTGACAAAATCGAGCGCGGAGGGCGAGAACCGGGTGCCTGCCGGAAAATCAAAGCGTGTCTCCCCGTTCTTCCATTTTTCGCGCAATTCCGCTTCCGTAATAAAGGCCATTCAGGCTTTCTCCGGATTGGCCGGCGTCCCTGGTGTTGCGAGAACCACCGGCCAATCATCTACCTTACCTACATCCTCTATTTGCCGAACAGACCGCCTAGCCCTTTGGAAAGGTCTGGCATACCGCCGCCCTGCAATACAGCATCGAGCTGACCTGCAACCGGCCCGGGTAGCTTGGTTTTGAGAAAATCGATCACCGCCTGAGCCGCCGCACGCGACTGGTCTTCAGATAAACCGGTCTTTTGAGAGACTGCCTTGACGAGTTCGTCCATGTTTTCACCTCCTCTCTCTATGAAATCCGCAGGCTGAGTGACACCCCATCTCGCACCGGGACAATGGTGGTCACAAAATCCTGAGCCTGCATCAACTGGCGCGTCAATTCCAGAACCCCCTGCGTCGCGGGATCCCGGTCTGTCAGTACGCGCCCATTTCGCAACAGATTGTCGCAGATGAAATAGCCCCCGACCCGCAGCTTGTCCCGCGCAATCCCCAGCGCTGCCGGATAGTCCTCTTTGTTCATGTCGCAAAAGACAATATCAAAGGGGCCGGCGGCCTGACGCGCGATCTCGAGGGCGCTGCCGATATTCGGGACGATGCGGTCGAGCAAACCGGCGCGCGCAAAATAATCGCGCGCGCGGTCCACATTCTCCTGCGAGTGCTCGCTCATGATCACCTGGCCGCCATTTCCCACGGCCAGGGCGAACCACATGGCCGAATAGCCATAGCCCGAGCCCAATTCGAGCACCCGCCGGGCGCTAATGGAGCGGGCCAAAAGGTTTAATAACCGCCCGACCTGTGGGCCGACGATGGGAAAATTGCGAGAAATCCCGTATTCTCCCATCTCTTGCAGGATAGGATGCTCGACGGCGAGTGTTCGGGTCAGATAGTCGTCAATACGCGGATCGACAATATCCATAGCCGAATTAGCCGCCCCGGCCGCCAAAGCCGCCCTTGCTCTTGCCGGGCAGAATCAGCTCGACATCCTCGTGCGGGCGCGGGATGACGTGCACGCTGACGAGCTCGCCCACGCGCTTGGCCGCTGCGGCGCCCGCATCGGTCGCCGCCTTGACGGCGCCGACATCGCCGCGCACCATGACCGTGACAAAGCCGCCGCCGATGTACTCGCTGCCGATCAGCGTCACGTTCGCCGCTTTGACCATCGCATCGGCCGCCTCGATAGAGCCGATGAGACCACGGGTCTCGACCATTCCGAGAGCGATCATATTGGAATCACGATCTGCCATTTTTCTCTTCTCCTAAAATCTGGTTACCGGGACGTTCTCTTATTTCACCCGGCAGAGGATTTTGTTCGACAGTCTGCTCACTGGATAACTACTCGTGCTTACTACCTGCTTCCGCACTCGCGATTGCATCCGCTTCCATCTCCACCCGCCATTCGGGATCCAACAACTGCGCCACAACCACCATGGTGCTCGCGGGACGAATCGCGCCAAAAAACTCGCCATGCACGCGCCCGACCACTTGCCAGTCCTCGGCCCGCGTCAGATAGATGCGTGTGCGAATCACATCCATCATCCCCGAGTCGAGCTGCTCCAGCGCAGCGTGAATGATCTCCAAACAGCGTCTTGCTTGCGCTGCCGGATCCCCGACTCCGACCGTCTTGCCATCCGGTCCAATCGGCGCGGTGCCCGAGACCGAAATGACCTGACCGGCGCGCATCGCCCGTGCAAATCCAATGGCCGGTTCGTAGGGAGAGCCTGAAGAGACGCGCTTGCGTGGGTGACCTTGCATTTTTGCTCCTGTTAGCGTCGCAACTCGGCCATCACGCGGCGTACGATCTCTTCGAGTTGCGTCTCGCTTATGCTGCCTGTGCCGTACCCGGAAGGGGCTGCCTGGCTCGCCTCGACGCCGGTCCATTCCCGCACGCCCCACGCAATGCGCTTGATGTTCATCACATGCCGTACGGTGATATTATCGCCGTACACTCCACCACCAATCCCGCCCGTCGCCAGTGTCATCGACGGATCGAGGTTGGTGGTATAGCCGATTGCGCCGAGCGTGGCGAGCGTATTGACGACGATGCGAAACGCCGGTTTTTCAAGCCCGAATTGCATGATGACGTTCTCATCGCGGCAGTGAATGGCAAGCGTATGTCCATCCCCGCCAAATTTCAACTGCTCAATGCAGCGCTCGCACCCGGCCCGCCACCCATCCTCGACGTAATAGGCGAGCACCGAGGTCAACTTTTCGCGCGAGAGGGGATATTCCGGGCCGACCCCCTTGAGTCGCGCGATGAGCACACGCGCATTCGCGGGAACCGTGATACCTGCCATCTGCGCCAGCACCTGCGGCGACTTGCCAACCGCTTTGGGGTTGGGCAGGCCATCCGGGCGATGAATGATTTTCGACATGGCGGCGATCTGCGCGTCGTCCATGAAATAGGCCCCGTTCTTGTCCAGCTCGGCCAGCACCTGTTTTTCGATGGGGGCATCCACGATCATCGACTGTTCGGACGCGCAGATGGTCGAATAATCAAACGTCTTGCTGTTGACAATATCCCGTACGGCCTGGGGGACATCGGCGCTCCGGTCAATATACGCCGGCACGTTCCCCGGGCCGACGCCGATGGCCGGTTTGCCCGAGCTGTGCGCCGCATTCACCACCGCCGAACCGCCGGTCGCCAGAATGAGGCTGACCGCCCAGTGCTTCATCAACTCGTTCAGCGCAGGAATCGTCACATTGGTTAGCGAAGAGACCAACCCTTTGGGCATTCCCGCGCGTTCGCCCGCCTCGGCCATCACGCGCACTGTCTCGGCCGTGCACTTGACGGCGCTGGGATGCGGCGAGAGGACAATGGCATTACGCGCTTTGACCGCGATGAGCACCTTGAACATGGCGGTTGAAGTGGGGTTCGTCGAAGGGGTAAACGCGGCAATGACGCCAAAAGGCCAGCCAATTTCGACGATCTTTTTCTGCTCGTCGCGCCGGATCACGCCGACCGTTTTGACATCCTTGAGCGAGTCCCAAACCATCCGGCTGCCAAATTGGTTCTTGACGACCTTGTGATCGACCCGGCCATAAGTGGTCTCTTCGACCGCCATCTGCGCCAACGGCAAAGCATTCGCATACGCAGCTTGAGCCATCGCCGCGCAGATGCGATCGACCTGTTCCTGGGTTGCGTTGAAAAATTGTCGTTGGGCGGCACGCGCCTGGACAGCCAGGTTGCGCACCTCCTGGATCGATTTCAGATCGGTATCGAGTTCGGCCATATCAGCCTCGTGACGGGTTACACGCCAAAGAGCTCGGGATGCTGCCGGGTATAGTTATTGAGTGTAATAGCCGAGACGACGACGAGCGCAATATTGATCGGAATGTGCAGGCAGGCAAAGATACCGAGCGTCAAGAAATCGAGCAGAACCGCCATCGCGTTCCACACGAGAAAACCGACCAGCCACAAAACGCCGGCCGTCGTATTGCCTGCATACAACCAGCCAATGCCCATCAGGCTAATGAAAAAGGGCAGGATTTCGAGAACCAGCGCCGTGCCGCGCGATTTGGCCGGAGTGGCATACTGCCGCATCCGATAGACGACCGGGCCAGCCACGGTCTGCATCGGCTGAGCCGCCGGCATCGTGGGCGACGGTAACACCGGGCCCAGCGCATCCGCAACCTGCGGCGCAGGATCGGGCGCGGGCGGCGGCAGCGGCGTGCTCGGAAAAGGGAGCGCGGCGACCAAAGGCGCGCCACATTTAAAGCAGGTCGTCGCGCCGTACGGATTGATATTATCACAATATGCGCACCGTGTCGTGCGCGGTTCAAACTGGTCCATACGCTACTTTCTGGCGGAGCGAAAACCAATCACCGCTCCGGCAAGGGACATTATAACTTGGCTCCGCAACTCCCGCAATATTGATTCCCCGAGGGATTTTCCGCGTTGCAGTTTGGACATTGGATCATCGTGCGCGCCGGCAGCTCCATGCGCTTGGGTTTGCGGCCGATGGAGGGGAGTTGCGGCAGGCGCAAGGCAGGCAAGCGGAAGCGGCGCAGCGATGGCAGGCTGAACGTAGGCCGGCGGCGGGGCATCCGGTTGACGAGCGCACGGGCCAATCCTTTCCCCTGCTCAAACGCTTGCCGATAGAACTGCCGCATCATCTCTGGCGTTGCCTGGTGGCCCGTCACGTACCACTGCTCAATCGCCTGGCCCAGCACAAAGGTCCCCGCATAGGCGACGGCGACTTTGGGGATAATGCCCCAGACTGGAACCAGCCCGACCAACTGGCGCGCCAGTTGGCGCCAGAGAAAACTGGTCCCGACCGTGCCGCCAAACGCGGTCATGTGTTCCTGCCAGCGCGCCGGGAGACCAAAGATGAGGCCCAGCTTGTACACCATGATCGCCTGGTTCTTGGTCAGGATAATCATATCGGCGACATTAAATGGAATGTCGAGCACGGGAATGACTTCGGCCAGACCGGTCGTCAGGGAATAATTGGCATTGGCCAGCGATGTGCTGGAAATTAGTTCCTGGGCAACACGACGGCGAAACACCGGATAGTAGCGCGCGAGCGAGAGATGGCGGTCGGGCAAGAGCTCCAGAACTGCGGATGCGAATTCGGTCTCTAGAAAGAGACGATCCGTGGGCAGGCCCCGGAGTCCCCGCGCACCCTGCCATGCCCCACCAAAGCCGACCGGCGTCCCCTGCCCACTAAAGAGGACGACGATCTTTTTGCCCGCCGTGTGCCATGCCTGGAATAGCTCCCATTCCTGAGAGGTATCGCCAGTGGACAGATTGACCAGCAGGACGATCAGATCGGCGGTCATCTCGCGCGGCGCATTTTCCAGCCCCACTTCCAGCGGCTCCGGCCCGTAACGGCTTGCATCGTTCTGCGGCAGCTGCTTGCGCGCCTCGACGCTCAAAGCATGCGCCAGCTCACGCCGCGCGTTCGCGTCCGCACCCACAATCGCAACCCACGTCATCCGCTCTGCCTCAGCCCGGATCGGCCCGAGGTCTACCTCGCGTAGAATCTTCCAGATATTCCCAAAGTCGAAAGCATTTGGCATAGTCACTCCGCGTCAAGGCTTTATGGCATCAGTCATGGCTTGCCTCAAGGTCATGCAGCTCAGACTCGAATTGAGAAACCTTTTTCAATCATTTCGAGATCGCTGAGCAATTAGCCATTTTTTATCGCATCGAGAACCAACTGGAATAGCTCCTGTGGATCGTTCGTAGTCCCGAAACCACCGCGCCGTTTCGTTTCAGCTTGGTGCTCTGGCGCGTTCGACCCCGCATAGATTATGAATGGCGTTCTATCATCTGACTTTCTTATTTCCTCAAGTAGCGTATAGCCCGCCTGGGGATCCGTTCCTCGCCCCATATCTGAAATAATGACATTATATTGCTGAGCATGGACCATACTCAGGGCATCCTCCGTGGAGAGACTCAGGTCAAAGTGTATCCCTAGAGCTTCCAAAGCACGCCTTTCATAGACATTATTTGACGGACGATCATCAACCCATAGTATGCGAGCATCAGACAGTGTCTTTGCCGTTCCTGCCTGAGTTGACCGGCTTACTAGGTTAGCAATCTCCCGCGCCTTTTGTGCAGATGGACCTGACGACGATGCTCCATCTTTGGCCGTCGCAGCGCCTAATGAGGCTGCTATCTCGAGCTGACTAATAACAGTAATCTCTCCCCCTGGACCCTTTATCGAGACTTGAGTCATTCGCCCGAGAAAATTCTCCAACGGCGTACGGAACCGCAAGAGAACGAACAACACCAAAAAAGGCCACACAAGGGCTTGCACAAGTGAAATGATTACCGTGAGAAACTTGATCCATGCGTCGATGTCCATGGCTGCTCCTTATGGATATGTTTCATTAATGACCTATTGAGCCTTGTTCTTGAGCCCTACCACCACCCTCTTTTTGCTAGTCGGTTCCTTCATCTTCTCCGTCTGGTACAAATACGTCACGTCGTGGTCGGTCTCCGTGGTCAAGCCGACATGGCGGCCGCGTGCGTCGACGGCGACCAGGTTCATGCCTGGCGGAAAGGGCACCGTCAGTACACGCAGGTCCTTCATTGCCTCGCGGGCGGCGCGGGCAAGGCTCATGCCGGTTTTCATATAGAGTACGACCGAGTGCGCCGTCGCGGCGCGGATTGCCATCTCGCCATAGCCAGTGCAGGCACACGCCCCATAGCGATTATCCGCATAGTTGCCCGCCCCGATGATGGGCGAATCGCCGACGCGGCCCGGATACTTCCATGCCCACCCGCTCGTGCTCACCCCGCTCGCAATGTTCCCATCCCTGTCGACGGCGATCACATTCACCGTCCCGAGATAATCCGACATACGGGATGCAATCTGCGGGTCCTGGCTCGCCCGCACTACCAATTCGCGCATCGACATGTAACGCGGATACGCCCCGTGCGCCGTCCGCCCCTCGAAGATCGCTTTCGCTTCGGGCGTCAAAAGCTCGCGTTTCTCGAATGCCAGCTCGTGGGCAAAGCGTTCGGCGCCCGGTCCGGCCAGCATGACATGCGGCAGGCGGAGCATAACCTGTTTGGCGAGCGAGATGACGTGCTCGTAATCGTGAACCGCGCACACTGCGCCGCTGGCGAGCGTCCGGCCATCCATGATGCTGGCGTCGAGTTCCACCTCCCCCAGGATATTGGGTAGGCCCCCATAACCCACGCTGTGGTCCTCCGGGTTGGATTCGACCTTTCGGATGGTCGCCTCGACCGCGTCGATGGCGCTGCCGCCCGCGCGGAGCACCGCCATCCCATCCGCGAAACCCACATCTGCATTATGACTGCCGACGAGTAGCATTGTTATCCCTCAAAACCCGGTACCGTCGCCAGGTCGTTCCAAAAGAGCTTTTGATCTTCTTCTTCCTTGATCTGCTGACCGGCCGTACGGGCCAGTTCAATATATCGAGCCGCCTGATCGGCTTGCCCGGCGAGCGCATGCGCCCGTGCGAGCGCCTCGTACGCATAGGCCAGCGAAAAATCGCCAATGCCGTTCTCCTGGCAGATTTGCAGGGAGCGCGTGGCATGATAGAGAGATGGCTCCAGCCGATTGAGCACCGCATAGACGTGCGAGAGCTGCCATTCCCCGATGGCGAGATTCGACGGCGCGCCGACCACGCCCCAATGATACCGCGAGGCATGGGCGGTGTTGATCATCGTATCATCCTCGGCCGCCGTCCGGTCCGCCTTTCCCAGCAGCTTCCAACAATCATTGAACAGGTCGATCGCGAACTTATGATGCCACCCTTGCTCGGATAGCGGCGGTTGGTCACTCATCGGCAAACTCCTTAGCGGTAAAATACCAGCGTCTTGACGCTCAATGGCACGACGCGGCCCTCCATCATCGGATTGCCGATGTCGATGTAATCCCCTTCGTCCAACCCAACCTGATCGATAGAGAGCAGCGGGCGACCGGGGAGCAAGCCCTTGATGGTCTGCCCGAGGCTCTGCGCATA
>JBAVQS010000368.1:0-8562 GCA_049694275.1 Anaerolineae bacterium
TCCACGCGACGCGGTTCGCCGTGACCTGCGGCATCGCCGCCGTCGCGGCCTGCCGGTCCGCGCCCGCGCTCCAACTCGCGAGTATCATGCGCACGGCATGGCCCTGCACGGTGAACTGCGCGCCCTGCGAATCAAACTGCGCGGCGATCTGCTGCGCGGGATTCGCGCCGGCATATCCGCCAGAGCGGGGCGCGAGCTGATAGCGCGCATCGTCCTGTCCCAGTGTGCGCGAGACGAGGGCCTGTGCGGCGGAAGGCAAATCCGCCAGCGTGGTGGTGTGCTGCACCGCGGCGGTCGCGGCCGGCGCACCGCCGAGCAAGAGCACGGCCAGCGCGAGCGCCAGGCCGAGCGTGACAAGTACGCGCGTGGCGCGTCGTGGGTGAAGCATAGACATACAAGACTCCTTGCGAATGACGAATGACCAATGATGAATGTGCCGAACCTCCGCGAGGGGACAAGAGGGCATTCATGAATGACGAATGCTTCTTTTGGAAGCATTCAGCATTCACCATTCAGCATTGTTTTATTCGATTGTTGGGCAGAGCAAATGGGAACACGGAACCAGTAAGACTTGAGGTTCAATCACGCAAGTCGAGCGCGAAGGCAATCAATGCGCTTTCGGCAAGAGAAGAGAGTCAGCGTATCGCATCTATCCGCCACTGTGTGATGGAGTATAGGGCCGCGCGGCCCGCGCGTCAAGGGCCTATGGTCTGGTGATTACTCACATCTCGATTCGTCATTCCGACCGAAGGGAGGAATCTCGTTCGCGCGAGCGAGACCCTTCGCACGCTCAGGGTGACATGCGTCAATCACAAAGGACCGCCGGTCACTTGCCCCGGCGGTCCTCTCCATTCATGCGATTGCTTTCTTTGCGCCCTTTGCGTTCTTCGCGGTTCAATCTTTCATAGGTGAACAGCAACCGATTCAAATCGGCGGCTGACGTTCGCTAACGGAAACATTTTATTCTTTTTCCTCCCCGGTCGCGGCCGGCCGCGCGGGGTTATGGCAAGATTGACCCGCTCAGGGATTCGGGCTACAATAAATGCAACCCACTGCCGCGACAGCGCAGCGCCTGCGAGTTGATGAACCGACTCTAGATCGTTAGGAGTCGGTTTTTCTTTTCGCCAAATAGCGGAGGACGGTATGAAAGACCAATTTCGCCGGGCCGAAGACCAGTATTATGCCCTGCGAGGACGACTCGCTGCGGGATGGATCACACGAGAGCAGTTTGAGACAGCGCTCAAGCAGTTGATGCTCCAGGATTCTCAGGGGCGGTACTGGATGATAGGCATGGAGAGTGGCGGGTGGTACGTGTATGACGGCCAGCGTTGGGTCGAGGCGGTCCCCCCCATCGGTTCCAGCCTGTCGCCGGCGTTGCCCGAAGCGCGCGTTTCTCCGCGTGCTCTACCTCTAATCCAGACCGTTCGGCCAGTGTCGCCGGCTTCTCCCTCCCCTGCCGGACCCAAGAGGTTCTATATCGTTCTCGGCCTTGTCCTTGTCCTTGCCCTCGTCGCCACGATCCTCGTTGTGACATTGGCCTTGCAACCCACCCAAACCGTGGTCATCCTCCCCAATGACCAGAACGCGCCGTCGCCGGTCGGCCAGGCCACTTCCCCTGCCGGAGTAACGGTTGCGTCGGGTACGCCCGCCGCATACAGCGCGACCATCGTGTTCACCTTCCAGCCGCCGAAATTGCTCCAGCCGCAAGAATTCGCGGCGACGAGCGACACACTGGCGCAGACGATTGCCGAGCTGAATCGCGCCCAACTGAAATTCATCCACGATGCGCAAGCGTCTTCGCTCAACCCCAACCCGCGCGTGCCGGGTCTGGCAGGCGTGCTATCCTTCGCTACCGATTTTCTGGACGACGATTTACGCGAGGTAGCCGCAGGCGCGCAAAGTGTTGCGCAGAATGCAGAGACGCTGGCACAGTCGATGGCTGGGCAGGGCGGCGCAAGTGATGCTGCGCTGCAAACGGCAGCTCAGTATGTTTCGATTGCGCGCCTGGGGTATGGGCTGGTGATTGAGGCGCAGAACCTGCGTGAGGGTTTGTTGGCGCGCACGATCACGCGTGCCGATGCGGTCAACACCATTGCCGAATACGGTGCGCGCCTGTGGAATCCCGCCGTCGCCGACCCTGACATCCCAGGCAATCCCTTTTTGCCTGATATGAAAGATGCGACGACGCTCGCGCCGGCTCTATTCTTGAGCGACGATGCGGTTGCCCAGGTCAAGTCGCGGAATCCATCTTTATGGCTCGCGACGTCGAGTGATATGGTAACCATGACCGTTAGCGTTCCTCCGCCTCACATGGGCGTCTCAAACCTGCTCGATCCGAATCTGCCCCAAACGCTCACCACGGCTGGCGGTCAGTTGGATGCCGACCGTGCGCGCCAGTTCGCGGCGTTCCAGATCGCGGCGCTCACCGCGAGTCCACTCTCTGTCGGATCAACGCCAATCCAGTTCGCCGTATTCAAGAGCGCATCCATCGCTGACAGCAATCAGGTCGCGGCGGGCAGGGCGCCGTCATTTGCAGAGGGCAGGGCGAACGCGTTGAGTAAACAGGCTACCGGCGACGCGGAGAACCTGGTCAGCGACCTCTATACGCTCAATGGTCAAGCGCCGCCGCGCATTATTGCCAGCACCCCGGTGCAGTCGCCCAAACGCGTGCTCACACTCAATATTACCGGCGTTAACGTGGAACAGGTCAGCCCGGATCCGTCTGGAGACTGGCGCGTTCTGGTTTCGCTGTCGTTGCAATGGACAGCCAGCATGGAGGGATTGGTCAATCCGCAGGTGGACATCCTCTGTGGACAAGGGGTAAACACCGTGTATGGCTCATCGGGCCAGGCTCAGATGAAAGGAATGGGCACGACCTGGTCCTGGGATCAAGAACATGCTTATGTCAATTGCTTTTCCGGCATTAATCAAAAAGGTTCGATCGGGTTTGTTCACGGACAGGCACGGGTCTTGATTACGCTGAACAAAGGGACGGTGACCTCCGTTGCCACGCTCACGGTTGAGCCAACCGATACGATAACCCCCACTCGCACGCCGACTATGACAGTCACGCCTAACCCCACCAAGACCACGTCCGCGCAGGCGACGCAGACCCTCGCCACCTCAGTCGCGGCGCAACAGACGGCCGCCGCCAGGGGCCCTGCGCTCAAGGGACGCATCGTCATAGACTATTACAAAGCTCAATCCAGTCGTAAGGATGCGGGGGCCGCGCTCAGCGATGAAACCTGGCGCTGCGTTCCCGATGTCACGATCTCTCTGGACGGCGCGGTGAGCGGGCAATGCGAAAACAAGAATGCTCGGAACAATCAGGGCGACCCTGCCTACAACTATATCATGACGGTGCTCGTCGCCGGACAAGCCAATAGACAATCGGGTAGTTTCAGTTTCACGTATGAGTTGACGGAGATCAGCCCGCGAGTACCTAACGCAGACTATGCAACGTGGCGCATTATCTATTCAGGTTCTGGAAAATTCACGCCCGCGATGGCAGCCGCGGGCACGGCAAACTTTTCCTACAATTGCCAGGTGAATTCGGATGTAAACCCGTGGTGTGGGTGGCCGGCGCCGGCTTATTTGACATCCGAATCATTTTCCGGCACCGTCCCCTGGAATTTTGCCCTGACCCAATGAATCTCAAGAGAGGGACCGATTTGCGAGATAAGAGCGCGTCTATCAGCAGACACACCTCGCAACGCTGCCCACCAACATAAATAGGGCTTGCGGGATGCCCCCTACGGCAAGGACGGCGCCAATTGACTTGAGGCGGCGCTTTACTCCTCCCCGGTCGCGGCCGGCCGCGCGGGGTTCCGCGACCAGTCGCTCCACGACCCTTCATAGAGCAGTACGTTCTCGTATCCGGCGAGCTGGAGCGCGAGAATATTCTGGCAGGCGTTCACGCCGCTGCCGCAATACACGACGACCTGCGCGGCCCCGTCCGCCCCCAGCGCGTGAAACCGCTCGCGCAGCGCATCGGGGTCGCGCAGGCGCAGGTCATCCGGCCCGCGCAGGTTGCCCGCCAGCGGCGCGTTCTTTGCTCCCGGAATGTGCCCGGCGCGCGAATCGACCGGCTCGGTCTCGCCGCGATACCGCTCCGGCGCACGCACGTCGAGGAGCAGGGTCTGCGGGTCCGCCGCGAGCTGCGCCACCGCCGACTGGTCCACTACCCATTCGGGATGTGGGCGCGGCGTCAAGGTCGCGGGTCGCACATCGAGAACCGCCGCGGTCAGCGGCCGCCCCTCTTTGAGCCACTGCGCGATCCCGCCGTCGAGCAGCGACACCCGGTCGTGCCCGAAATAGCGCAGGAGCCACCACAACCGCCCGGCGATGCCGCCCCCCACATCGTCATACGCCACCACGTGCGTTTCATCCCCAATCCCCGCGCGCCCCATCGCCGTGGCGAACGCTTCCGATGTGGGCAGGGGATGCCGGCCCGGTCCTTCTCCCACCGGCGCGGCCAGGTCCGCATCCAGCGAGAGGAACACAGCGCCGGGAATGTGAGCGCGCGCGTACTCTTCGCGCCCCTTGTCCGGCCCGAGCAAATACCACCGCGTATCGATGACCCGCACCGCAGGGTCATCCAGGTGTGCGGCCAGCCAGTCGGTAGAAACCAGAGGATTTGTCATAATTGGATCGGCCTATAGTCAAATGGTTGGCTAATGGCGCGATTATAGCACGATAATATCCCGAAATCAAGCTGTATTTCAAATATTCCTAATCTTGATTTAATTATAAATATTAGGAATATTTGTTTCAAAAACTATTGACAAAAATCACTATTTGATGTATATTAATTGCAATCAGGAACAATAAGAACAGTAATGTTGATTGAAAGGATGGGCTTGACTGGCACGACGTCTGCCGGAATGGCCCCAGGGGGTGATATGCTCAATTTCTTTGAAAAATGCCCCGGTTGCGGGGGAGCGCTGGTCATTACCGAGTGCCGCTGCACCGGCTGCGGGCTGACCATGCGGGGCGAGTTCCGCCCGCCCCAGTTCGCAACGCTCTCGGATGACCAGTTGACCTTTATCCGAATCTTTATGCGGGCGCGCGGGAACCTCTCCGAGGTCGAAAAGGTGCTCGGAGTCTCCTATCCCACGATCCGCAACAAACTGGACGAAATTAACAAGACCCTCGACGCCGCCGAGGTTGCGGACAGCCGGAACCGGGCCGAGCCCAACCCCGACCCCGCGGACCAGGCGCGCCGGGCGATTTTACAGCAGGTTGAGGCCGGACAATTATCGGCCCTCGAAGCGGTGGACCTCCTCCGCAATCTGCAAGGAGATGTATAATGTCAGAGTTGAATACAAGCTGGCCGGCCGAGAGCGTCGATGCGATTCGCATTACCCTGCTCAAGGGCCAGGTCGCGATTGAAGGGACCGACGGGAACCAGATCGAGCTGGAGGGTGAGATGGACCAGCGGGGCGGCCGCGAAGTGCGCCTCGACCCGATGGGCCGCTGGCTCCCCCTCTCCCTCTGGGGCCGGCACGGCGAGAGCAATTTCACTCTCCGCCTGCCGAAAAGCAAAGCCTGGGTGGTGGACCTCTATGCCACGCAGGCCGAGGTCGAGGTGAGCGACATCCAGGCGCGGCTGAGTGTCCGCCTGGGCAAGGGCGATGTGCGCGTGGAAAACTGCCGCGGCCAGTTCGCGCTGATGGCGGGCCGCGGCGATGTCGAGATAGAGGGCTGCACCGAGGCGGATATGCCCGAGCGCCCGCCAGTCCCGGAAGGGATGAACGCCCAGTTTGGGCCGATCCCACCGACGCCGCCGATCCCCCCCATCCCGCCCGTCCCGCCGATTCCGCCGATGGAAGCGAACGGCCCGAAGGTCGAATTCGGTTTCGGGCACCGGGGTCGGATGCACATGCGCATGGACCCCAAGATGCGCATCAAGATGCGGATGGGACGCGGCGACGACCGGCCCGGCGCAGAACCGGAAGGGGACTGGGAGGACTGGAACGGCGAGGAGTGGGCGCGCTGGGGTGAAGAGATCGGCGAGCGCGCCGCGGCCTGGGCCGAGGGCTTTGTCTCGCAGGTTTTCAGCCAGTTCGGCGGCGTGATCGACAAGAAGGGAGTTAGCCTCCAGCTCGGCCGGGGCGACGTCAAGATCGAGGACCTCACTGCGCGCGAGTGCCATATCGGCATGGGCGGCGGAGATGTCGAGCTCGACGGCGGATGCATCGACAACCTGACCATCCAATCGAGCCACGGCGACATCGAGATTGACGAGGTGCTCCCCGCCGGCACATGGAGCGTCGATCTCCGGCACGGCGACATCGAGCTCTCGCTTCCGTCCGATACGCGGGCGCGGCTCGACGTGGCTACCCGCCACGGCGATATCCAGTCGGACGTGCCTCTGGTGCGGGTCAACCGCCCCGGCCGCGAATCGCGGCACGGCGGGCGGATGGTCGGGACCAGCGGGCCGAGCGAAGGGGCGATTGCCCAGATTAGCCTGACGACCGTCAAGGGCGACATTCACATCACCGGGCCCAAGGGGGAGAGCGGACGCCGCGAGCGCGCCCCCGAATCGGCCTGGTTCACCCCGCCGCCGCCGCCCCCCACCAGCGCGCCGACGACCGACGCGAGTCCCGTGGGCGGACGCGCGACGGATGCACCTGCTTCGCCGCTCGCCAGCTCGCCGGACGCCAGCCGCGCCGGGGACGTGCCGGCGGGCCGCGCGGCGGATGCGCCCGCGGGGCCGCGGTACAATTCGCAGGTGGAAATCTTGAAAGCGCTCGCCGAGAACAAGATCAGCGTCGCCGAAGCGGAGCAGTTGCTCAAGAGCATCCGATAACGAGTCATCAGTAAAAAGTAGGGGTAACGGTCCTGGGGGACGCGTGGCGTGCGCGAGCACGTAAGCCTGTGGCTACGGGCGGATGCGCGTTCCCCCTCTTGAATTCTCAAGCGGGAAGGAAAGCAAACGATGAGCGCGACGAACAGTACACCGGCGTACGAGCCGCCGCCGAACGGTTTCAGGACGTTTGTGATTGTCTGGGCGACCCAGTCCATTTCGGTGCTGGGCTCCGCCCTCACCTTTTTTGCGACGACCATCTGGTTGACTCAGGTGCTTTACCCGCGGCCGGAGGACAAGCCGCAGCTCGCCCTGGCCCTCTCGGCGGTGGCGCTCGTCTTTGCCCTCCCCACCGTCTTTGCCGCGCCGTTGGCCGGCGCATGGGCGGACCGGCACGACCGCAAGCAGACGATGATGGCGATGGATTTCGCCAACGGGGTGGTCAGCCTCGTGATCGCCCTGCTGATTCTCACCAACGTCATGCAGTTGTGGATGCTCCTCGCGCTCACCGTAGTCTATTCGCTCCTCGGCGCGTTTCACAACTCGGCCTTTGACACCTCGTATGCGATGCTCGTCCCCGAAGCGCAACTCCCGCGCGCCAACGGGATGATGCAGACCATCTGGTCGCTCTCGGGCATCGTCTCGCCTGCGATTGCGGCCATGCTCATCTCGCTCCCCCAGCTCGCACGGCAGGGGCTCATCCCCGGCGGCGCGGGCGGCTGGCTCGCCGGAATCCGCGACGGCTCGCCCCTCGCCATCGGCATGGATGGGGTCACCTTTTTTCTCGCGGCGGCCACGCTCATTTTCCTTTACATCCCGTCTCCGAAGCGAACCGACCTGCACGCCGAATCGGGCAAAGGCAAGAGCATCTGGGCCGACATCAAGGAGGGGGGCCTCTACATCTGGCATCGCCGGCCGCTGTTGTGGCTCCTCGGTACGTTTACCGTCGCCAACCTGGTGAGCTCGCCCATCGGCATCTTTGTCCCGCTCATGCTCAAATTCAATCTCCAGCCCGACTGGGCGGCGCGCGGGTTTACCTTTGAGACGGCGCTGGCGCTGATGAGCTCGATTGGCGCAGTGGGCGGCGTGGCGGGCGGGTTCCTCATCAGCGCGTGGGGCGGATTAAAGAAAAAGCGCGTGTACGGCGTCCTTGGCGGCATGATCGTCGCCGGGCTCGCCCAGATCATCTTTGGCTTTTCCCCTCTCTTTTTCCTCACCGCCGCGATGATGGGCGTGCTGGAGGGGATGACGCCGGTGATGAATGCGCACTCACAGGCGATCTGGCAGACGCAGACGCCGCGCGAACTGCAGGGGCGCGTCTTTGCCGTGCGCCGCGTCATCGCCCAGTTCACCTGGCCCCTCTCGACCGCGGTCGCGGGATGGGTCGCCGGCGTTTTCAACCCCGGCACGGTGGTCGCGATTCTCGGCGTCGTGCTCGTCGTCTTTTGCGTCGCCCAGCTTTTCAATCCCTACCTGCTGCGCGTCGAGGACAAGGAATGGCTGGATGCGCGGGCGGTCGCGCTGGGAGAATAAAAAAGTCGGTTCGTATATTATCGGCCAGACGGTAATCCTGGAGCCATTGGGAAAATTGACTTGAGGTCGATTCGGGTTTATGATATTCTTACTAAGTAACCGTTCAGTCAAGTGATGGCCCGGGCAACAACGACGGTGGTTCAGCACCGCTGATGGCCGCCGCACAGGCTGCCGTCAGATAATCCAACACGTCGCGCCGCTGCTGACGGAGTGTCGTAACG
>JBAVQS010000369.1:0-6037 GCA_049694275.1 Anaerolineae bacterium
CAGTACACCGCGCTCGCGGCGGCCTGGGCGACGCATCTCAAGAGCAAGGGCTGGTTCAATAGTGCGATTGTTTTTTCCCTGGACGAGCCGGACCCGACCTCTTTTCCGGCCATTGCCCTGAACTCACAGTGGATGCAGCAGGGGGACCCGAGCTGGAAGGCGCAGATCATGGACACGACGGCCCCGCGCACGAGCAACGTCGCGACCCTCAATCCGGCGCTCGGCATTTACTCGGTCTGCCTGGCTTGTTACGACAAATGGTGGAATCAGACGTGGGATGTGTACGGCCGGGCGGAATGGCCGGGCCAGTTCGCCAAGCAGATCAAGCTGTGGTTCTATGAGAGCAATGCGCAGGCCGCGCCCTATCCGACGTACGCGACGAACACGCTCCTCGGCATGGAACCGAGCATGATGAAATGGGGCACGTGGTACGAATATGCGAGCGGCTTTTTGATGTGGGAGACGATTGGGTGGGACACGACCAATCCCTGGGGCCCCAATATCACGTATGCGAAAACGGGCGATGGGGTGTTGATCTATCCGGGCAATCATGACGGCCTGCTCGCGCCGGGCGGCTCCCCCGCGGATGTGGCGATTGATGGACCGATTCCATCCTACCGGCTCAAGATGATCCGCGCGGGACTCCAGGACTGGGCCCTGTTCAAACTAGCCGATCAATATGGTCTGACAAGCTATGCGCGGGCGCAGGTCGCCCAGGCCTACGGTCAGCTCGGGGGGTGCACCTGGAGCGGCTGCGCGCCGGTGAACGGGCAGTTCTTTTGGAAGAGCGATGACAATCTGATGCAGCAGATCCGGCGCAATATCGCGCAGGCAATCCTCTCGGCGCAGGCGCAGGGCACCCCGACGCCAACGGGTAATCTTTATCTGCCGTTCATCGGGAAATAGAGGCGTTCAGGTTGAATAGGGCAGGGTGCTGGCGGGTACGAACTGCAGAGCCCTGCCCGGCGTGACCTTTTATTTGCAGAGGCGCCGGTCTTTACTCGACCTTCCGACCGTGATAATTGACGACTCCCTGTCCCGGCTTGACCACATCGTCGTTGATGCCGATCGATACGATGTGGGTCGGAGTCAGGCGAAGGATGTCCGGCGCAAACCGCTCATTGATCGTCTGGCCGCCCTCGGTATGGTGTTTGACCGTCCCCCGCACCTCGACGAACCTCGGTTTCCACGGCGGTAGGACATCGTCGACGACGAACGCGATGCGCCCATGCTTGAGCGCATCACGGAATTTCTTGGTTGGCACAATATTGTGCCCGCCGATGTCAATCGTCTCCTGTTCCGGATTGTAGCGAAAGCTAACGGGAACGACGTGGAGGTCGCCCTTTTGATCGACCGTCGCCATTCTGCCCAGGCGATTCGTTTGCAAGTACTCGATTTCTTGCGGTGTAAATCGACTCATGTTTTCCCTCCTCATAAGGAATTTCGTTCAGCCCGACTTTTTTTGAGAGGTTCAATCCCGCCCGCAGTACAGACCCGAAGGGTTTTCTAAAACCCTTCGGGTCTGGCTACAGTTCCCCTCGGAATGCCCGCGCGAGGATGGATTGGTCCAGCTTTTCGACGCGGTTGCGGGCGAGCGCGACCGCTTGCTCGATGGCGTCGGCCTGGGCAAAAAAGGTTTTGATGCTTACGAGGATTCGCTGCTGTTCGTTCACAGGGGCTAATGGAATAGCAAGAGCTTTCAGGCTGGTGGCATTCAAGGATGCAAGATTGACCGTTTGGCTTGCGACATCCCAGAAATAGTCGCGGGCATAGGGTAATTGGCTCGCCAGGCTGATCCAGTTGGGATTGACCGCTTGGCTATAGAGCCGCGCACAGTGGATATGGTTTTGATGGATGCAATTTTCTATCTCGTTGTGCCAGACTGTGCCGCGTCCCAGCTTGTCGCGGTCGCCACCCTCGATGAAAAGAATATCGTTCGGCTCTAACCTGTACTTGGGCAGTTCGTCCGTTTTGATCGCGATAGTTTTGACCACGGTAAGATCAAGATAGCCGCTTTGAACGTTGGCAACTCGCAAGTACGGCACCTCAATGGTCTTAGCCCCTTGCAGATCGCGTCCTTTCGTTACCCCGTTGCGGATATTTGCAAGCAATCCAAGAGTTGTCCACACCCACCCCTCGGGCAGTTCCGGCAACCCGCTCGTATCGGGGGGCTCAGGCTCGACGTATTTCGCTTGAGTTGGGTCTTTGCCTTTCGCCCGCAAATCCGCTTCCCACTTGCTCCGTCGCTCGGCGCGGATGTGTTCGAGGAGGATGCTCGCCGGCTCGTCGTTCGGGTCGCGCTCGGTGAGGTCGCCGCGAAAGGCCGAGGCGAGGACGGACTGGCGAAATTTCTTGAGGAGGGGCGGGATGCGGTCGAGCGCCACGCGGGCGGCGCGGGATTGGGAGAAGAGGGATTCAATTTGGGCGACGATGCGGCGTTGGTCGGGAAGAGGAGCGATTGGGATTTCAGTGGCTTCAAAGGGGCCTCGCGTGATGTGCTGCATTCCACTGCCATGAACCTGTGATTTTAATGATTCAAGATGTGCGCGAATTGCGTGAAAGAGATAACGCCTTTCAACAAGATTTGAATTCTCCCGCACTTTGAAGATGTGTTGGTTCAATACAGCGGGACCGCGATGCCAAATGAAAGCATCGAGCGTGGCGGACCAAGAGATTAGCAAATCCCCATTTTCGACATGATATTTTTCTTCGATAGCTTGTGAATAATAATGGAACTTGGCAGTTGGATTCGTTAAATTCTGAATGCGGATAATTGGGAGACCTTCTGATTCCCATTCAGAAGGTTTGAATGCCCGGCCATTAATATAGTCTGCTAGGCTGCCAAGAGGCAGCCATTCCCATCCTTCCGGCAACTCGTAACGTTCCTCAATCATAGAATTTCGGGGAAAGGGGCGTCAACTGATTTAAAACGGATAAACGGATATTGGCAATGAGCAGCTATTATCTGTTTATCCGTTTGGGCAGTATCCGTTGACGCCTTTTCTCTATTCCATTCGTTCCGCCTGTGCTTGCAGATATTGTCTTTCAGAGGCGCGCTTGAGGCGCTGCAAGGAATCTTCAATGCTGGCCTCGAAGGCTTTTGCGCCAAATGTTTCAAGGAACCGACCCCACCAGCCTGGTGGCAAGAGCATGTCTCAGCCATATTGCACGCGGCACGTGGTCGCGTCGATGGGAGAGCAGGTAACGAGTGACTTTTCTTGCAGTCCGAATGGGAAAAAAGCATGCACGCCAATCTGGTGTCTTTCGGGATTCAGCTCTTCGACCTTGAAGCTAAAGTGCAAGTTGCGGCCAAGGACTTGTCCTGTAAAGTAGACGGTCTGGCCGACGGTGGCCGGTCCTTTTGGCTCTAGCTGTTCAGGATGGACATCGGCCCAGTCGGAATAGCGCTCCCATTGTACGAGGTTCGCCCAGACTAATTCGAGCGGCGCCGCGACCACTGCGGTGGGACAGACAGTCAAGCCCACCTAGATTCGCTCTAGAACAAAGACCGGGATGACGCGCGTGGTCTTGGCCTGGTACTCTTTAAAGCCTGGATATTGATGGGCGTGCTGATTATAGAGCCGCGTGCGCTCTTCACCGGTGACGTGATGGGCGCGGACCTTGAATTTCTGGGTCCCGACCTCTACCGTGATCACCGGGTGCGCGATCAAGTTGTGATACCAGGAGGGATGGGTGGGTGCACCGCCTTTGGAGGCGATGATCACAAGCCGGTCGCCATCCTTCGAGTAGACGACCGGCGTGGTCGTTTCTTTGCCGGATTTCGCGCCCTTGGTGGTCAACAGCAATAAATCGCTGTTCTCAAAGTAGCCGGTTACTTTGCCGTGATGCGAACGGAATTCGTCAATGATTTGTTGATTAAAATTCTCCATAAAATCTCCTTGTTTGTCATGCTGAGATACTCATCCCGCCCGGCGGGATGTTTGAAAACATGACCTATTACGTCATGAGCAGGAAGCGCCGTTTGCGACCGAAGCATCTCCGATTCGCGTTAGCGAGACCCTTCGCTATGCTCAGGGTGACAGCTTTCCTTTGTTCGCGTTAGCGAGACCCTTCGCTACGCTCAGGGTGACAGCTCCCGTTTTCCCAACTGCGCCGCCAACTCGTTCAGCGCGTCAAGCGCGGTCTCAAGCTGGGTGACCGCTTCGCTTACCAGGTCTTCGGGCTCGGGGAGGTCGCCGGAATCCTGCAGGTTTTCGGCACGGAGCCAGAAGATGTCGAGGTTGTCGTCGCGCGCGGCGACCTGCTCGCGCGTGAAGCGGCGGAATCGCTCGCTCTCCTTGCGGTCGTTCGGGCGCGGCGTCCCGTGCGGGCCATAAGCCGCGATGAACCCGGCAAAGTAATCGGCGTCGAGCGGATGGCCTTTCGTGACCTTTTGCGTGTTGGTCCGCAGGTCGTAAATCCACACCTCGGTGGTCGGCAGTCCCTTGCGGAAAAAGAGGACGTTCGCCTTGACGCCCGCAGAGTAGGGGGTAAAGGTGCCGACGGGGAGGCGGAGGATGGTGTGAAGCTGGCAGTCCTGCATGAGCAGGTTGCGGACATCGCGGCCGGCGTTCTCTTCAAAGAGGACGTTGTCGGGGACGACCATCGCGGCGCGCCCACCCGGTTTCAAGATCGTGAGGACGTGCTGGATAAAGTTGAGCTGCTTGTTCGAGGTGGCGACGGTAAAGTCGTCGCGGGTCGGAACGTCGCCCGCGCCCTTGGTGCCAAAGGGGGGATTGGTGAGGATGATGTTGTAGCGGTGGCCCAGGTCTCCTTCGGCGATTGAGTCGCCATAGTGTATATCCCCCTCCAGCCCGTGCAGATAGAGGTTCATGTGGGCGAGGCGGCGGGTTTCGAGGACGATCTCGCCGCCCGAGACCGCGCCGCGCTTGAGCCGCTGCTGTTCCTCGCGGGACAGCCCGCGCCCGCGAAATTTGAGGTTCCATTCGGCGGCGGCGATGAGGAATCCGGCGGTGCCAACGGCGGGGTCGTGGATGGTGAAATCGGGGAGGCGTTCCCCCGGAATGTCTCCCCCTTCCCCAATATCGGGGCGGAGGCACTGGACGATGGCGCGGATAGCGGGACGCGGGGTAAAGTATTGGCCCGCGCCCTTTTGCTCGGCGGCGAATTTTTGCAACAGCCCTTCGTACGCCTCGGCCTTGAGGTCCACGTCGAGCGCGGCCCATTCGGTCTCATTGATGAGCAGGATGAGCTTTTTGAGGTTGACCGGCTCGCGGAATTTGGAGAGGGCGCCGGCAAAGATGGACCCGAGCAGGCCGGTCTCTTTGCCGAGGCGTTTCAGGACCTCCTGATAGTGCTCGGTGAGGGGGGCGCCGGATTGTGCGAGGAGGCTGTCCCAGCCATAGCCGGCGGGGACGGCGACGCCTTTTTCGTCGGCGAGTTTCAAGAACAGCAGGTAGGTGAGCTGTTCGATGTAATCGCCATAGTTGATTCCGTCATGGCGGAGGGTGTTGCAAAACCCCCAGAGTTTTTGAACGACATCAGGCATAAAAGGACCTTACCGCAAAGGCAAAGAATGAACCGCGAAGAGCGCAAAGAGCGCAAAGAGCGCAAAGAATATTAGGGAACAATTTAGCTTTCGGCCTCGTCGGATGCTTCGGGGAGATCGAGTTGCTTTATGCGACCTGAAAAAGCTTTGAAAAACTTGTCCGCCATTTCCACAAGCCACACCTTGGACTGCTCGCGCTGCTCCGCATTGTCAATGAGCACGCCAGTTTTGTAGATTACAATGCGGCTACCCTTTTTGTGCTCTAGCTTTTGCCACTCGATTGTCTGCCCAATCTCTTTCTCGATGGATTCTTTCTGCGCAAGTAATAGTTCAAAAGCATCTTTGGAACCTGGACCACGCATGTAGACTTCACACCCGATACGCTTGCTAAAACTGTTGACGCTTACAGAGTTTTGATTAATTACCTAATTTTTGCCCAAATTGGGCTACAAATCGTCCAACTTTGACGTTTTGCCCTCCCGGATGGCTTTCTGCGCGAAGATGAATCTTGGCGTTCAATCTTCGAAA
>JBAVQS010000370.1:0-8927 GCA_049694275.1 Anaerolineae bacterium
TCCGCTGCTCGTGCTCGGCGGTTTCAATTTGCTTGCGCTCTGTAATATCCTCCACCGTGCCGTCATAGTAAAGGATTTGCCCGTCGGGGCCGCGGATCGCCTGCGCGTTCTCGCTGATATACATCTCGCGGCCGTCGCGCGTGCGCCATTGGGATTCGAGTCCACGCACGGCGCCGGTCTCCGCTATCATCTGCTCAAAGACTGCGTTCCGGTAGCCGACCTCACGACCGCCGGCCTTGAGGTTGAGCGTCGCCAACTCTTCAAACGAGCCATAGCCGACCATGCGCAGGAGCGTCGGGTTGGCGGCGAGAATCCGGCCGTCCGGGGTTGTGCGGTAGATGCCAACGGGGGCGTTCGCAAAGAGATTGCGATAGCGTTCCTCGCTCTCGATCAGCGCCGCTTCGGTGCGCGACCGGGCGAGCGTTTCGGCTTTGCGCTGAATGGCCTGGGCGACCTGCGAGGAGACGAATTCGAGCATTTGCTTTTCGTGCTCGCCATAGGCATGCGGGTTCTGGTAATGCTGCACGGCCATGACGCCGATGGTCTGCTCCTCGATCTTGAGTGGCACACCGAGCCAGATCGGGGAGGGGACGCCGACCAGTTCTACCTCGCCGCGGCGGTGCAGCTCGGCTTCCATCGCCTCGTCGACGAGCAGGGAACGCCCGGTGCGCAGGACATATTCGGTCATGCCCCGCCCGGGGGCTTGCGGCGGCAGGGGCACGTCGACCTCGTCGACGAAATAGGGGAAAGTGATGAGGTTCTGCTCGGCGTTATACAGAGCGATGTAAAAATTGGTCGCGGGCATGACGCCGGAGATGATGCGATGGATCCGCTGGTAGAGCTCATCCAGCGAGGGTGCTTCGTCGGCCGCCTGGGCGATTTGATAGACGGCAGCCTGGAGCTTTTCCACCCGCCGGCGCGCGGTAATATCAAATGAAGCCGCGATAATGGCAGGCGCGCCCTGGTATTCGATCACGCCCAGCGACATGTCCACCCAGGCCGTTTGACCCTGTTTGGTGAGCATCTGGATTTCGTAATTGACCGGCCCGGAGAGGCCGTTTTGGCGGCCCAGGCCGCGCCGGCGGAGCAGGTCGCGATAATCGGGATGCGCGACCTCCCAGTACTTCATCTGGAGCAGTTCGCTTTCGCTGTATCCCGACATCCGGATGCTCGCCGGGTTGACGTAGCGGAACCGCTCTCCCTGGATGATACCGATCGCAAGCGGCAGGGTTTCGGCCAGAACGCGAAATTTGCTTTCACTCTCGCGCATGGCCTGCTCGATCTGCTTCCGCGCAGTCACATCCCGCAGCATCGCCAGAATGGCCGGTTGGCCTTGATAGCTGAACGGAGTGACCCGAATCTCGACGTGAATCAGGATCCCATCCAGCCGCAGCACCCGCTGCTCGACGAACGGGCCGACCGTCTCGCCCCCTTCCAGGTGGTGGAAGCGGTCCTGAACGAGCGGCCGGTCTTCCGGATAGACCCGATCGAGCACCGACGTACCAATCATTTCGGATGGACCGGCTGCGCCAAAGAGGCGGAGGGCGGCGGGATTGGCATAAACGTAACGCCCATGCTGGTGAATGACGATCGCATCCGGTGAGAGTTCGATAACCTGGCGATAGTTCGCCGCAGTCAGCCGGGGCGGCGCGGCGGCGCGCGGGGTGCGCTTGCGTTTGGGAGAGCCGGATGAACCTGTTTTTCGAACGGTCACAGTTGCCTCGTAAGCGTCATTTTAGCTTACATGCCGGAATGAATCAATTCCCTTCAAACTCCGTTCAGGACGCCCTTGATCAAGGCGGCCAGTCTTTGCACCGCCTGTCGCCCTGCGGCGAGCACCTCGTCATGCACCTCAGCCGGAACCTCGCCGGTCGGCTGAGTATCCTCGGCGATATTCGAGATGAGCGAGATGCCGAGGACGCGCATCCCCGCATGCCGGGCGACGATCACTTCGGGGACGGTGGACATGCCGACCGCATCGCCGCCGATCATACGGAGAAAGCGAATCTCGGCCGGCGTCTCGAACGAGGGGCCGGCGACCCAGCAATAGACCCCCTCGCGGAGGGTAAAACCCAGGCTCGCCGCGACCTGCTGCGCTTTCCGCCGCAGGGCGGCATCATACGCGCCGGCCATAATGGGAAAGCGCGGTCCCAGGTCCGTGTCGTTCGGTCCAAAGAGGGGATTGTTCCCCGCCATCGCGGGCAGTCCGATGTGATCGGTAATCAGCATCAGGTCGCCCCCCTTCCAGGCTAGATTGATCCCGCCGGCGGCATTGGTCACGATGAGCATTTCGACGCCGAGGGCGCGCAGGACCCGCAGGGGCAGCGTGACCTGGGGGAGCGAATACCCTTCATAGAAATGCGAGCGCCCCCGCTGGACGACGACCGGTTGTCCCTGGAGTTGACCGAATACCAGCTCGCCGGGGTGTCCCTCGACGGTTGAGCGTGGAAAGCCGGGGATTTCCGAATAGGGAAGGACATCCGCGCCGGCGACCTCGTCGCCCAGTCCGGCAAGCCCCGACCCGGTCACGATCATCACGCGCGGTCGGTGCTCGGTTCGTTTGCGAATATAGCCGGCGATCTCGTCAATCGCCGCATGGGAAATGGGTTGGGGCATAACAGTGATCCTTTCTGGTTTTTCGGTCGCTGAGGCGACTTTTCATGTTCAGGCAGAGCATTCCATTCTCTGGCGCCCTTTTTATTCCCGGCTCGACGCCGGCGCGTGCGGGTCCATATTGAATAGGCGAACGTACTCTTCCTTGATCGTCGCATCCGGCCGGACGCCCAACAGCGGCAACAGCTCTGAAATCAGGCGGGCCTTGTATTCGGCGTCGCGCTTGCTCCAGGTGCGGCTCTTGACCTCCAGGTAATAGCCCTCGCGCGCCGGGACAATCAATTGATCGAGGTTGACAAAGAATTCCGTATCCTTGTAGCGGATGAGCCAGCGCCGGCGGTCCTTTTCAATCTCTTGTTCCTTGGCCGGTTTGAAATATTCGCGATAAAAGCGCAGGCTCTGCCCCGCGGGCGCAATCAGGCGCGACCGCGAGAGGAGAATCGAGTTGTCGAACTCGTCCTCGCTGGTCTGTCCGATGAGGGTGAGCCGGTTGCGCGTCTTGTAAACCTTGTTCTTGTCGTCGACGAACGCATCCTCGCGATAGCGCAGGCGGCTCACTTCGGGCGCGGCAAAGAAAAAGTAGGTGTCGTATTCGTGATAGTGGCTCGTTCGCACGACGGCCAACCGGGACGGTTCGAGCGCGTTCAGCACCTGCGCCGGGTCGGCGATCCGCGCCTTGACCTGGACCTCGAACGATTCCTCACGCTCGGTGCCGCCGATGGTCACCAGCTTGTTGAAAACGCTCTGCTCCCGTTCGACGACGAACCGGTCAATGCGCCGCGCATAGTCCTGCGCTGCGCGCCCCAACTCCTCTTCGTTCAGCGTCAAGAGCCGCCGGTCGCGCATCAGCCAGCGGCCGTTCACCACCACGTCGGTCACATCAGTCGCCTTGCTCGCATAGACGATCTGGGAATAGATGGCGTTCGGGTCGCGTTCGAACTTGGGCGTATTGTGCGTGGTGTTGAGGTCCACCACCGCCAGGTCGGCGCGCTTGCCCGGTTCGAGACTGCCGGCGAGGTGGCCCATGTGCAGCGCCCGCGCGCCCAGGATGGTCGCCATTTCGAGCGCGCGTTTGGCCGGCACGACGGTCGGGTCGCCGGTAATGCCTTTGGCCAGGATGGCCGCGAGGCGCGTCTCTTCAAACATATCGAGGTCGTTGTTGGAGGCCGGGCCATCGGTGCCAATCCCGACATTCAATCCCTGCTCCAGCATTTTCGCCACCGGCGCAACGCCCGACGCCAGCTTGAGATTACTGGTCGGACAGTGGGCCACCCCCGCGCCGGCGCGTTTCAAGATCCGAATCTCGCTCTGATCGACGTGGACGCAGTGCGCGGCCAGCACCTTGGCGTCGAACAGGTGATACCGGTCCACCCACGGGACCTCGCGCTGGTCATACAGCTTGAGGCTCTCTTCGACCTCGAACGGCGTCTCGGCAATATGGATATGGAGCGGGGTATCGGTGCTCGACGCGAGCTCGGCGCACGCTTCCAGGATTTCCGGTGTGCAGGTATAGGGGGCGTGCGGCGCGACGGAGGGAACGATGAGCGGGTGTCCCCGCCAGCGATAAATATACTCGCGGGCGGCGGCGAGGCTCTCTTCATAGCTGGCCGCATCGGGGGTAGGGAACTTGAGTACCGTCTGTGAGCAGACGGCGCGCATCCCCGCATCGGCGGTCGCGCGGGCGACATCCTCTTCATAATAGTACATGTCTGCGAACGCGGTGACGCCTGAGCGAATCATTTCGGCGCAGGCGAGGAGCGTCCCGAGACGGCAGAAATCGGGCGAGACAAACTCGCGCTCGACCGGCATCATATAGCCCATCAGCCATACGTCGAGCCGCAGGTCATCGGCCAGCCCGCGTAGCAGGGTCATCGGGACATGCGTGTGCGCGTTGACCAGGCCGGGGATGAGCGCCTTGCCGTGCAGGTCCACCGTCTCGCTCGCCGCGTATTGCGCGGCAATCTCGGAGGCAGTGCCGACAGCGGCGATCTGGCCGTCCTGAATCGCAATCGCGCCGGGGTTGTACAGGTCCCCGCGCGGGTTCATCGTGACGACGATTGCATTGGTCAGAATCAAATCCGTGTTCTTCATCGAACGATTTCCTTGTGAGGGTATTTGGCTATTGTAGCACAAAAAGCCGCGCATCAGTGATTCGTGACCTGTAGCTGGCAGTCTGATTACTTGACCGGCGCTCTAGCCCCACAGCTTGCCATTACAAAAAGCCGCCCGGTTTCTCCGGGCGGCTTGCCTGTCAGGGTCATCGCGACCGTTTTATCCTATCACTAAAATGATTCGCCCGCGTCCGTGCCCCGTCTGGCTGAGCTCTAGCGCTTGACGTACCTGGCTCAGCGGAAATACCTGGCCAACTCCGGGAATCAGTTTCCTGGATTCGAGCAGTTCAGAGATCGGCTGCAATTTGTTCGTGTCGGCCCGTCGGGAACTGGTGGCGCGTATCATGCGCCCTTCTCCTGCTTCCGGGGCAATCATCCCCGCCATGGTCACGAAAATCCCGCCTGTGCGAATGGTTTGCAGTGAGCGCGTCTCGACCTCTCCGCCCACGGTATCGATCACTGCATCCACGTCATGCACGACCTCTTCAAACCGGGTCGTCCGGTAATCGATGACCTGCTCCGCACCCAGCGAGCGTACGAAATCGGCATTCGCGGCCGACGTGGTGGCGATGACGTGCGCCCCTTTCCAGTGCGCGAGCTGAACTGCATAAAGCCCCACGCCGCCCGCGCCGCCCTGGACCAACACGTGTTGCCCCGGCTGGACCTCGGCCTCTTCGACTACCGCCTGCCAGGCAGTCAACGCTCCGTGGGGCACCGATGCCGCCTGCTCAAAGGAGATGTGCTCAGGCTTGGCATAGAGCTCCGTTACGGGCGCGACCGTATACTCGGCGTACGAACTGCCGATGGGGCCATAGACCGCTTGTCCCGGTACGAGCGTGGTGACATCGGGGCCAACCGCCTCGACAATTCCCGCCGCTTCGAACCCCGGGATCCAAGGAAAGGCCAGCGGCATGTATTGCTTGAAAGCGCCCCCCACCAATTTCCAATCAATCGGGTTCACCCCCACCGCCTTGATGCGCACGAGCGCCTGGCCGGCCCTGGGCTCGGGGCGGGGCGCCTGTTCAATCACGACCTGCTCCGGACCGCCATAACCGTGGACCCGAGCCGCTTGCATAGTAGTATTCGACACTCCTCTGTTCCTCCCATATTAAAATAATTAGATGCAACCGTTATCAACAAAGTGTTCGTGTATCAGGGCATAGTCTCTCCTCGCTTGAAAATAAAGAGTTCCTCCAGCCCGCGCCGGACCGGCGGCGACTCGGCGGGGATTTCGCGCGTGACGAGGGTGAATCCCCGCGCGCCAAACAGGTCCAGAATCTCGGAAACCGAAACAGCAAAGGGCGGCCCGCCCGCATGGTCGGCGAGCGGGAACGCGAGCTGGAGATAGACGCCGCCCGGTTTCAGCCAGCGCGCGACTCGGTCGGCGTATTCGCCGCGCCGCCGCGGGTCGATGGCGCAAAAGCAGGTGTAATCGAGGACGTAATCGAACGCGCCGTCCAGCTCCGGCGGCAGCACGAACACGTCCTGCTCTAAAATCTCGACCGGCGCATCGGGCGCGGCGAGGCGATGCATTTCGCGTACGACGAACGGCGAGAAATCGACGGCGGTCACCTGAAATCCGTGCCGCGCAAACTCGCGTGCATCGTGCCCGCGCCCCGCTCCCGGCACGAGCATCCGCCCCGGCGGGAGGCCGCCGGCCGCGAGTCGTTTGAAGATGCGCGTCGGGCCGCGCAAATCCCAGCCGTCGGTTCCACGCCGGTAATCCGCTTCCCACTTGTCCGGGAAATTGACATCCTGTAACGCTGACATCGATTCCTACCGTATGCCCCTTTTGTATGGATGCCCGACCGCCATCAGGAAAATTGCGCTTTTGCCGGCGGCATGCGGCGAGAAAAACCGGATCACGTCGTCGTCGTAAAAGGTCAGGCCGGTCGCGCCGAGGCCGAGCGCGTACGCTGCGAGATACACCTTGCCGCCCAGTATCCCCGCTTCAAGTTGTGCGGCGCGGTAGCCGCGATTGCCAAACCGCGCCAGGATCGGGTCGAGCGCGGCCAGATAATAAACGTTCACCGCGGCATCATACGCCAGCGCCTGCTCCAGAGCGAGATACCCGGCCCGCTCGCGGAAATCCCCCTCGCGTAATTGCTCCAGGGCTTGCCGTTCGCGGTGATAGACATAGGCGCCCGAGGGCAAATCCTCGACCGCGTGGATTATCAGGTATACGTCGTTCAATGTCCTTCCGTATGGGACCAGATAGTCGGCGGGCACGCCTCGCGTGGAATCCGCCAGAATCGCCGCAAGCTGCCCGCGGGTGATGGGTTCGGGCGCAAACCGGCGCGACGAACCGCGCCGGTTGATGACGACGTCGAGTGCGTCGGGATGCCGCTCGTTCTCACCCGGCACAATCAGAGGGAACACCGGCCCTGAGGGCGCGGGCTCGGGCTGGATGGGCGTCCCGCTGCGCCACGCCGCCACTTGCTCGACCGGGAGCGAGGATGCGACGTGCATTTCGTGAACCAGTGGATAATCCATCTCGTACTGCGAAAGCGGCGTGGTGGGCAGATCGAGCAGCGCCATGCCCGGCGCGGGCGCAACCGGCTGGTCCTGCCGGCCGAGCGCCGCCATCGAACAAGCCACCTCCTTCGCCGTATCGAGGCTCAAGAGACGGTTGATCTCGTCGTCGGCGAACCCACATACGATCTCGGCAGGGAGCTCCAGGGCGGCGGCCGCCGCGAGCAGGTTCGCCAGAATCACCCCATTATCCCATCCGCTGTGGCGATAGGCGCGTGACTGGTATTTCCACGTATTCCGCCAAAAGGTGTCTGTGCAGATGACGATTGCCGGCGCCTGCGCGAGGCGCGGCTCGTTCGCCGTTGCGCGCACGACGACCTCGCGAAAATCGCCCGCGCGCAACCGACGCAGCGCGTGATCGTGAGCGCCGTAGTGATAAACGCCCGCCGCTAAATCCGGCAGGTCGCCGCAGACGAGATACAATTCGATGTGATATAGCGCGCCGGTGCATGAGGCGGCGCGAAAGTGATAGACCTCGCCGCCTGCGCGGAGTTCCCGCGTGACACCGTTGCTCAAGTACAAGAGACGGGCGAGCGCGGCGAGATCGGGAATTTGCTTGCCCGGCGCACCCTCCCCATTCTTCGCAATCGCCTCCAGGGCAGGCATCGACAGCGCGAAATCCCGGGGCCAAGGAATTGGCTCGAGCGTTTCGTAAATCTTGAACGGCAACGGGCGATTCGACCAGTCCAGGTCATGTTGACCGGCCCGCACGCTGCGGTACGAATGCTTGGTCCGCTCGTGATAGGTCCGTGCGCTGTGCGTGTCTTGATTCATTGCGGCAATACCAGTGCGATCAACGTCAATGCCATCGCGGCGAGCATGGCTTGCAGGTTCACCCGGCGCGCCTGCCGCCGGACCTGCGCCAGTTCGCCCTCATCCTGAATCTTTTCCACCCGATCGGTCAGATTGCGCGAACCTCGCGCCGCCAGGCCCACTCAGGTCTTGTCGCGCCATTGAAAAAAGCCGATGGTTGCCGCCAGGAACAGGAGCAGGAGGGGGAGTCGCCACAGGCGATTGACGCCAAACGCCATGAGCGTGCCCAGGATGGCCAGCGCAATGACGAACGGGACCACGCCCGCAATCAGCCGCCGGCGGCGCTCGCGCGGGCTGATGTTGGCGATGCAAAGCGTGCCAGCCCCGCTGTCTTTCTGGGGCAAGCCGCGCTTGACCGGGTCTGTTCCTTGCAACTCGATAGGGGGATTGACCATCTAGACCTCCGCCTCACGTTCCGCTGAGAGGCGGGCGAGCACGCGCTGAAAGACTTCATAGGGTTGCGCGCCGACGACGCCGTACTTGTCGTCCAGCACATAGGTGGGGACCGCGTTCACGCCGATCGCAGACGCCTCGGCAATCTGATCGTCGAGCGCCTGGTGGTACTGGCCGCGCTCGACCTCGCGCTCCATCTCCTCCGCATCCAATCCCACCTCCTGCGCCGCCGCGCGCAGCACATCCCACCGGTTAATATCCTGCCCCTCGCCATAATATTTGCGAAAGACGATATGATGGAACTCGCGGTGCTTGCCCTGCGCCCGCGCATACTCGGTCGCTTCGAGCGCCCGGCGCGAATTGGGAATCAGGTCCGGGTGGACCATCTCCAGCCCTGCCGCCTGCGCCATCTGGTCCAGCCGCTGGTTCGCGCTGGCGAACCGCGCCCGGAGCTGCGGCGACAGC
>JBAVQS010000371.1:0-18064 GCA_049694275.1 Anaerolineae bacterium
GCATTACGCAGCCTGGGCGCCAACAAAATGCGCGCCGGCCTGACCATGCTCGGCATCATCATCGGCGTCGCCGCGGTGATTGCGCTCGTCAGTATCGGGCAGGGCGCGCAGCAGGCGATCACATCTCAAATTGACAGCATCGGCACAAACCTCTTGTTCGTCCGTCCCGGCTCGTCACAGCAGGGGGGCGTACGCGGAGCGCAGGGCAGCGCGGGGACGCTGACCCTGCTGGATGCGCAGGCGCTGAATGGCATTGCCGGCATCCAGGGAGTTGCGCCCGAAGTGGATTCATTCGGACAGGTGGTCTATCAGGGAAATAACACGAACGCCCGCGTGCTCGGCGTGACGCCCGACTATGCCGTCGTCACCAATTCCCAGCCGAGCTCCGGGAACTTTATCGGGGCGACCGATGTAACCGGCTCCAGTTCGGTTGTAGACCTGGGGAGCGCAGTGGCGCAGACCCTCTTTGGCGACCAGGACCCCATCGGCCAGAGCGTTCGCATCAACAACGTCCTCTTTCGGGTCGTTGGGGTCATGCAGTCCAAAGGCGGCACCGGCGCGCTGAGCGTCGACAACCAGGTGTTTGTCCCGCTGACGACGGCGCAGACCCGGCTGGCGCGTGGCGGCCAGTTCCGCGGCAGCAACAATGTGGATGTGGTAAACGTCCAGTTGACCGACCAGTCGGTGAGCCAGTCGGTCACCGACCAGATCGGCCAGATCCTGCGCGATCGGCATCACGTGACCGTCCAGGATGACTTTACCATCCAGAGCCAGCAGGATGTGCTCAGCGCGGCGACGGCGGTCACCAACACCCTTACGCTGTTCCTCGGCGGCGTGGCGGCCATCGCGCTGGTCGTCGGCGGCATCGGCATCATGAACATCATGCTCGTGAGCGTGACCGAGCGGACGCGCGAGATCGGCATCCGCAAGGCGGTCGGCGGCAAACGCGCCGACATCCTGACCCAGTTCCTGACCGAGGCAACGGTGATGAGTGTCGCCGGCGGCTTGATCGGCACGGCGCTCGGGTGGCTTGTCTCACACTTGGTCGGCGGCATCCAGTTGGGCACGACCTCCATCACGCCCACCGTGAACATGAGCGCTGTCGTGCTAGCGGTCGGGTTCTCGATCGCCATCGGGCTCTTTTTTGGAATTTACCCGGCGCTCCGCGCCAGCGCCCTGCGCCCGATTGAAGCGCTGCGCTACGAATAAGACTCGGTCGCATAATACCTGACAGGCGTTTTACAGACGCCCATGAGGCGCCATGCGACTTGGTCACGGGAGAAGTTCGAGGATGAACAATCGAAATTGGAATCGCAGTTTGCTAATCGCCAGTTTGATGGCCGTCGCTATCTCGGGGATCTCGCTTGGGGTCGAGTGGAACAATGCGCAGACCATCACACTCCAGTTCTCGGCGCTCGCGCTCGCGCTCGTCCTGGCGGCGGCCATCACCAGCTATGTGCTCCGCATTCTGCGGTTCCACCTGCTCCTGTCGGCCAGCGGCATACCCGTGTCTCTGCGCGGCACGGCGCTGGCGCAGGGCATCGGGTTTGCCCTTTCGATAACGCCCGGCTCGATAGGCGAAGTCTTCAAGCTCTATCTCATCCGGCAGCGCGCGGGCACTGCGCTGATGCGCGCCGCCCCGGCGTTGCTCCTCGACCGCGCCCTGGAGGGCGCGGGGTTTCTCGTCCTCGCCCTCGTCTCGACCGCCGCGCTTCCGGCGTTTCATGTGCCGCTCCCCAATCTCTTGCCCCTGCTCGCGGGCCTCTCGATCGTCCTTCTGCTCGGGACGGGGCTCTACCGGTCGCCGCGCCTCCGCGTAATGCTGAAGGGATTTCTGGCGCGATCTCGCCTGGCGCAACGGTTCTTGCCGCAAGCGACTGCAACGTGGCGGGAACTGCGGGCCACCCTCACCACACGGCGGCTCGCCTCCGGCCTGATTCTGACCGCGCTGGCGCGCATCGCCGATGGCCTGGTCCTGCTGTTTGCCGCGCAGATGATGGGCATCCCGCTCGCGCTCCCCATCGCCATCTTTGTCATCGCGGCGAGTGGACTGGCAGGCGGCGTCTCGCTCTTGCCCGGAGGGACCGGGGCCACCGAGGCCACCATGGCAGGCCTCTTGATGCTCGTCGGCGCCTCCTTTGCCACCGCGCTGGCGATTGCTATCCTCGCACGGTTCTGCACCCTCTGGCTGTGGGTTGGCCTGGGACTCGGAGAAGCCTTCACCTTTCAACTCGCCCCTGTGCGCGCCGGCCAGATGCCATAGCGCAGCAAGCCTACGGGGAAAGAGCATTTGAACCGGTCGCTGGATTCACCGGCAGGATCAATGGTTTACGGGGCTTTTGTGAAAAATCAAAGTCGCGCGTCAGGTCGCCGAGGATGGCCGCATTCTCCCGCACGCTCGGGCGCGCGTCAGGCCGCCCATCCGTTTTCGGATCGATCCGCTGGCCGTTCAGAAAATCATCCTCAATGAATTTCAGGTACGCATCAAAACTCAGTGTCTGGTGATCGATATATCCCTTTTTCGCGTATGGGCTAATCACCAGCCCCGGCACGCGCAGCCCGTACCCGTTCTCGTCCACTTTCGGCGGCGCAACGTGGTCGTAAAAACCGCCCCAATCGTCCCACGCAATAAAGATTGCCGTGCTCTCCCAGTCCGGCCCCGTCATGATCGCATTCACAATCCCGGTCACATAACTCTGGCCGACGCTGATTGGTGAACCGGGGTGCTCGCTCTCCGCCCCATTTGGCACCACCCATGCAACCGCTGGCAGCTTGCCCGTTTTGGCCGCCTCGTACAGATGGTCGACCGTCTGGATATTGCCCAGCTCGTTGTCCGCACGCACGGTCGCAAAAAACGGCAGCGGGTTCCAGAGCTCGGGCGCGCCCACCGTCTGTGGCTTGACCGCGCAAAACATCGCATCATCCTCACAGTCCGGCTGGGTCCCCTCGGCCACATAGTATGCCCAGCTCACCTGATTCTTGTGCAATAAATAGGTCATGTCCGTCCACGCATAGTTCGGACGCTTGACCAGCTCCGGGGTCCCCTGCGGCAGCGCCGTTTTCCATGGAATAGAGTCCGGCGCGGCGATCTCGCTCCGGCAGCTCATCGGATCTGCACTACTACACCGGGCCGACCAGCCCGACACCATAAACAGATGCTCCGGCAGGGTCCACGAAGCGCTTGGCTGGAACAGGCGGTCCTGCAGTACGTACTCGCGCGCGTACGCCCAATAGTTAGGAATTTCCCGCGCGTCGTGATAGCCCATCACGTCAATCGTCTTGCGCGCCTCCGCGCAGCGCGGCTCGTTCCCCTTTTTACAGGCAATCCCCAGCCCTTTATAGACCTGTTCCACAAAGCCGTCCATCTTGCCGCCATTGATATCCGCGACGGCATCCGCGGCCCCGTGCGGCCCGCCCCAATTCTTGTCATTCGGATCGTGAAACGGCCTGACGCAATCGGGACCGGCCGGGTCCTTGATACAGACCGTCGGCGCGCCATTTTTCATCGGAATCCCATCGGCGCCCGGAAAAGTCCCAAAATAATTATCGAACGACCGGTTCTCCTGCATAATCATGACGACGTGCTTGATCTTGTGAATACCGCCGGTGTTACTGCTCGGAACCACCACCAGCGCTGCCCCGCCTACCGTGGCTCTGCTTGCAGGGACCACGACGCGCGCGGCGTCGCTATTCGTCATCGACGTCAAAGAGATCGGCCGGCCAGCGCAGGCACCCAGCAGCATGAGGCCGACCATCAGCATTAGCCCTGGCTTGTATCGAAAAAGCATTTTTCAAACTCTATTGGTTGAACCCTAAATACCTGCTAAGCGACAAGGCGAGGCACGCGCAGCAGTCTCATCTACAGTAAGCGGACCATCACAACGAAGATCTAGCCATGGTTGCGGAAGACATCTCACTATAGCACGTCACGCTTCTCCCCGTCAATAAGAGCGCGGGGCCATTTTGGGACACATCGACCCGGCGATAGGGACAAACGTCCCCTTTTCTTGATCTCATCGCTAAAAACACTCTCCCCTACCGAATGGTAGGGGAGAGTGTTTGCACCGTTACTTATCTTGACTTTCTATACACTTGCTCATAAACCACCACATCACAAAGTCTGTGCGACACTGTTCAAAAGCAGTTCACACACTTTTCCAATGTTGGGCTATGATAATCGCTGGGCAGAGCAAGCATGGGCTTGTCTGTTGGCAGAGATTTTTGCCATAGCTTACCCTGCCCCTCCCGTTACTGCAAATGGAACATGTCTCGCTTGGCAAGATGTGCTTTAACAAACACCTCCTTTCCCACACATCTGCGAATTGCATTGATTACTTTTTTGGGAGCTCACCTCCTTCCTGATTTTGGCTGGCCGATTCCTTCCTGCTGTGGGAAATGGTCATTTCTTGCGTTGAGAAAGGACATTGCCAAATATCTTGATGGCCTCGACCAACCACGCCTGGTCACCCGCAACCTGCTCAATTTGCTCATATTCCTGAGCCATTCCCTGCCCCTCGGCCAGAAGCGCTGGCCGGATGATCTCGGCGGTAACCTGCCGGGACAGCGCCTCCAGTACCGTCCCGGGAATCTTGACTTCGCCAAGCTGCAGTTCTTGAACGCGAATTCCCCAACTGAGAATCTCTTCTCTCCGCCGCAACTCACGCAACAATCGTTCGACCAACTGTTCTCGGTGCTGAAAGACATCCAAAAGCGGCATTACCCCTATATCGTTGCGCAAGCTGGCGCCAATAATACTTTCGAGCGCAGAAGGAATATCTCCCGGGCCCATCACAAAGGCGGTTGGTCGTACCACCTTCCACAAGAACATATAGTCCACGGCGACTTGTACGCCTTCTCTGGTAAAGCAGATAATATCTTTGCACGATTTAGAGCGGGCGCGCATATCGACTGGAATAGCCCGGTCGAATGGCCGCAGCAATAGAGCTCTTTCCCCTTGGATACTGGTATCGATCAGATGCCCACCGCGTGAGATGAGCAGCCGTTGATAACTCTCGACCGTAACTAGTTCGGTCAAGGCAAGCACCAGCAGGGTCGAACCAAGGAAACCGGCACCTAGGGCTAGCACCGGGGCGTTCCGCAATGGCGGAAGCAAGAGCATCGTCAGAACGACGAGCAGCGGCATCATCAAAATCAGGATTGCGCGAAACGGTTTCATGATCTCACCTCTTTGCCGAAACCCAGCACAGACCCAGGGATAGCGATATTCGCATCACTATCCCTGGAGCGGGGCAGAGTTTCATTTACCAAGCGGACGTGCTCCCCGAAGGCCAAACGTCCAGGCAAACAGCAGCATGCCGATTGCGAAAACTCCGAATTGGATGATTTCCATACCATGACCTCCTGATACTCCAACCAATAATTTAAGAAGCGGCCCTGAGCCGGATAATCTTATCGCCGGGTGATTGATGTTCGTGTGCGCCCGCATCGTCGCCGCGCGCCCGCGCTTGAACTTGTGACGGGAGGCCGCTTAATTGAGTTGCCATGCGGTTCTGTGCTTGACTCATTAGCTCAATCTTGCATTCCAGTGCCTCCATACGAGCATTCAACTGCCCCAAACTTTTGAGTTGGATGGCCTCGCGCTGCTCATCGCGCAGTGCCTCATGATCAAGTTGTGCTCGCTGTGCCTGGATTTCCAGTCGCTCTCCGTCCATCTCATCCACCAGCGTCTGTATGCGCACGCTCGCCTCTTCGATGGCTATCGCTTGCGTCCGAACTTGCTGCGTTGCCTGAGTCTGCATTATCGATTGCCAGCCGGACGCGCCCAATCGTAAGGTCACGCCGAACGCGAGAATGCCGAGGATAATGGCCAGTCCGGCAACCCCGGCGTGGACGGCCCAGTCTTTTAGCAGGCTCTCTTGTTTAAAAGCCCCTGCCCGCTGCGCCAGATCCTGATCGTGCATTTCTTGTGCATAGCGCTGGGTTTCGTTCATCTGATTAATCTGGTCCTGGGTTTTAGCCTCTTGAAGAATCTTGTCCTGTTCCAGATTGAACTGGCTTCGCGCGGCGTCAATCGGGTTTTGCATGGCGATGCCTTGGGCGACGGCGGCTTCTTTGGGGTTAAAGGTCCCGGTCAGGACCATCCCAAATATGGCTGCACCCACAAGCAAGATGAGAATCAGAATGATAATCGGAGTAGGATTCATCTTCGATTTTCCCCTTTAGAGCAAATGCCCTGGAGCCGGACTACAGCGCTCGCTCTGTTTTGTTCTTTCGGTCATATTGTAACTCTGCTTGTCCAAGAGTGCTTGAGACGTATGTGACAGGAATGTTCCGGCTGGTTGACAAAAAAAATAGCGCAGGATTTTTCACCTGCGCTAGTCCATCCCTACCTGCACTTACTGATTACACCAACTGACTTGCCAGCCCGAGGGTATCCTCAAAGAATTCAGCCATGGTCGAAGGGTTTATATTGTATTGCCGCGCGACTCGTGGTAATAGCTCATTTTGGATGAATTCCAAGTCCTGAAGGTGCGCCCGCTTGACGCGCATGTAGATTTGTTTCAGCGTCGCTTCAAACCGCAGATTCCGCTCCGAATATTTATGAAAGTATTCCCCTGCAAAGGCATAATGCGTGACCGCTTCTTCCAGCGTTTGACGCTGCACGTCGGCTGTTGGATCGGCTTGTGCCGTGAACCGATCAAAGACGAGATTGCCGCGTTCCAGTTCAATCTTGCCAAGCATGTGCCAAAATTCCTCGACCGATTCGCTGACCGGTATGTCTTCTAGCCCTACTCCTTCCCGAATCTTGTAGCGCGAATCAATCTTCTTTTCGCCCTGAATTAGCCATTCCTCCGCCTTGTCAAAATCGCCGCGCTCGGCCCACATTTCAGCAAGGTCTTCACAGGAGTCGACATAGGGAACCCACATTTCGTTTTCTCCAGCTAGCCGTACGCTCCTTTCCAGATGGTCAACTGCCCTTCGGAAAAAGCTGCCGACCAGCGGCGACTCGACTGGGCGAGCATCCCCACGCGCACCTGCCACATTGTTCTCGCCACTACGTTCCCTTTCAAAGACGGCCCAATCCCGATAGGTGCAGCCACGCTCGTTCCACGCCTCAATGAGGTATACTTTTTCCTCAGTGCGCTCAAATATCTGAATGGCACGGTCAAGATTCTTGATACCCTCCCTGAAGAAATTCTCCCGCTCTTGTGGCTCGTATGCGGCTGACTGCTTGCCTAGCTGCCGCAGCGCTTTGCCCAGAAGGATACAGGCAGAACCAATGCCACGTTGTGCCGCCAATCCTTCACAAAAGCTCAACGCCCGCTCGCCCGAATGCAGAGCGCTTTTGGCCTGGCCAAATATCAGGGCAACCTGGGCGACAGAAAGCATGCTAAGGGCAGTCCGGTATGCCTTTTTCAGCCGTTTGCGTAGCTGTAACGCATCTTCGACGAGCGAATCTGCACGGCCCTGGTTATAGAGCAGGGCGTACACGCGCCCCATATTATCAACGGTATTGGCAGTCTCTTCCAATAGGTTAGATGCCCGAAAGTAGGGAAGCGCGAGCGGGAACTCTTGGAGTGCCCGCCGGTACTGCGGTGAATTCCGCCAGTAGACATAGCCCAGGTCGTTATGAGTGCGGCCGAGAACGAGGTTGCGCCGCCAGCTAATATAGGCCACTTCATCCGGCCGCGCAGCGCCCGCGGACAGGTTCGCTTCATCCGATTCGAATTCGGCGATGATCGGTGACAGATTTCCAATTGCCTCGCGGGTTTTGTTAGCATAGAGTAGCGCTTCCGAATAACAGACGAGCAGCCACGCCCTGGCGAGACGGAAACGGATGTCTCTCGAGGATAAAGCATCAACCGGATTCCGCAGAACCCTTTCCGCAATCTGCATGGCCTTTTTCAAGTCACCCCGCCGAATATAACGGACCACCCACTGCGCAGCAAAATCGTAAAGAATCTCGGTCCTCATATCCTCAATAGCTGCGCGAATTTTGGTGTCAGCCGGGCTCTCACCTTTCAAAAAGCCCAGCAGCTCGCCGCGCAGGCGCATATCCAGCCCGACTTCGAGCGCACGAATCGCATAATCGGCTCGCTTGGCATACCATTCGTATCCCCTGCGTGGGTGGGCGCGCAAGCGATACAGGAGCGAATCGACCTGATAATCCTGAGTCTTGTCTGTGGTAGCTCCGCTCTCGCCCAGATCGGTAATCCGGCTTTCATAATATGCCTGGATGCGTGAGCTCAGTTGCCGAATTTCCGGTGCTTGCAGCCAGTATTCTTCGCACAAAGCGTACATCTCGTCGTGCAGGAAGATCCGCTCATCTTCAGGGTGCGACTTGACATAAGAGCGATTGCAGAAATCATTGAGCTTTTCCCTACACTTGTTCAAATCCCAGGCTGGCTCTAGAAAGTGGAGCAAGGTAGTGTCCAACCCTTTGCTCGCGGCAACGAGATAGCGCAATACAACTTGGATTGAATGGTCTGGTTCATCATCCAATAAGCACGTGATCAGCCATTTGTCAATCTCGACCTGTGCCTCCGCCAATGGCTTGTCGGCAATCGCCTGCCAGAACTTGTCAAACTCGAACTGGTTTTTCACGACTTCGATGGCGAGGTCCAGTCGGATCGGCCGGCCCTTTGTCACCTTCCACAAACGCTCGCGCTGCGCCTGGGTCAGCACCGATACTTCGGGAGACCTTGCTTGTTGCCGCTCAAAGTAATCGATCGTCTCGTCCCAATCAAAACCCTGCAGCTCGCGATATTCATAGCGCACATCAGGATTCTCATAAAGCATGCGTTCCAGGCCGGATTTGAGATAGGGTTCTTTTTCCGCACGCCCGGCAAGGATAACGACGCAATTCTTCCACTGCTTTATCTGATCAAGCAGCCACGATTTGACCGTAGTACTCTCGTTCTCCAGACCACACATTTTCTGCACATCGTCCAGGGCATACTGCATCTTTTCGGTCGTATCAATGGCAATCACAATCCGGCGCTTGGCGGTAACAGCATCCATACACCGGGCAAACTCACGAGCCAATTGTGCACGCTCCGACTCTAATTCAGCCCCCGGCACGCCGGCCTCCCGCAGTGCTTTAAAGCTTTCCCGCTCCCGTTCATAGGACTGGAATTCGTTCTCAGTTTCGAACGATTTGACCAGGCGAGCCTCCAAACCGCTGTTTGTATTGACCTCTGAATGGTAAAGGTCAAGGAGGCCCGACCAGTCCATGGTCGGTTCAATACCAAAAGGACTCCCCAGCGCCATTCCAATTTGGCGCAGTAATACCGTCTTGCCTGAACCACCGGCGCCGACGATGTAATAGACATACGTCGAGTTGTCATCGGCTTCGACAGCTCGAAGAATCTCGGGCATTAACTTGCGCTTGATCCATTCCGGTTGCTCATTGCAGGGATTTGTGACAGGACTGGGGAGAGGTAATGCCGATACCGCGCTGCTTGCTTCTTTCTGGGGACCGCCAACCTCTGCATGCCGTTCGGACTCTTGCAGCATAGACATTTTTGCTTCCTCCATTCGCTCGAACACGGCGCTGCTGGTGCCATGCTTGCGCGCGTCCGAAATGACAGTGTCATAGATGAACTCTTTGCCGGCCTCGTGCAGGGTCTGTCTCAGTTCAGCATCCTCTTCAAGGGCTTCGAGCACTTCATCCCATTCCTTTGCGCTTGCCAGCGGGTTGTTCCTGAGGAAATCGTTCCACCAATCCTCCAGGCACGGCACATTCTCAGGGAAGGACCCTACTGCAGCCAGGCTGGCATAGTGGAAAATGAGCTCTGAAACGTGATTGAGCAGAAATTGGGAATACTTTTCGAGATGGTCGCAGTGGTATTGATAGGCAGAGACATGCGCCCGCTGGAAACGATCCGGATCATCGAGCCGCAGTCCGTACGCGACGAGACGCCGCATAGCCGGTGGAGAGCGATAGCTTGCAGTTTCAGAATTCCAGTAGAGAAGATGCAGAGCCTGAAGCTTGCCAATCAAGTCCATATAGTGACCGTCTGAGTCATCTTGGCTCTGTTCCAATTTCAGGTCCTCGACCAGCTTGCGCAGGGGACCCACGTTGACCCAACGGAGGACGCTGGCTACTTGCGCCAGAGAAACTAGATTTTGCGGCACGCGGGCCAGCACCTGCATACTAACCGCGTCCATCGTGGGCTTGACAAAGGGGGTGACAGCATCCCGGACCTCAGCGAGGTCGGCGTGTTGCAGGTCAATATGCTCTTCTTCTTGAAGCTGGCGCGCAAGATACTCAGTCGCAAGCGGGTGCCCGAAAGCGTGGCGATAGAGCACTTGGCTCACTTCAGTGCTGGCAAGTACGGCCTCCCCCGCCGTCTTGATAGTAAAATCCGTCAATCGGTGTGAGTCCACGCGCCGCCGGACCTGGAAGCGTTTCCACCGCCTCAGCTCGCCGCGACTCGCAAAAACAAAAAGGACGCGGTCGGTGATGGCAAGCGGTTCGATCAGGTGCTCTTCAAGCCAGAAAAAGGCCGGCTCGTCCTCGCTAACCACACTGTCCATCGTATCGAGAATCAGAATCGGCAGGGTTGTCGCCAGCAAGCGCATGACCTGGCTCGCAAACTCCCTCGCCCGCTCTTCCGCGCCCAGGGATTCCCAATTGGGTGGCGCTGTTCCTCGCTGGTTTGCCAGTTGCTTGCCTAATTCCTGGACGAGCAAGCCAACGTTGAGACGTACCCCACTAGCATCTAGCGGTTTGAGCCACAAGGCCGGATTCGCTTCGGGACTCAGGTCCAGGCGGGCGGCGATGGTGGGATAACTGGATTGAGGATCATCAACAGTCCGGTGATAAAGACGCTCGAACTCCTTGAGCAGCCAGGTCTTGCCAGATCCAAAGCCACCCCAGAAACAGGTAACGACCGACGGCATTACATCGTCGCGCGTGCCAATGTTTAACTTGTCAGCTACTAGCTTGAGTTCGACTTGCCGGTCGACAAAGGGACGATTGGGAGAAGGAGTCTTGCAGGGCACAAGTTTTGCAATTAACGACATGGCAGGGCCTCCGCCTTGATTGATATTAGTATTTGCATGTTATTCGACACCTCAGAATAGACAAAAAAACACAAACACCCGCCAAGCGCGCCTCGCTGACGCTTGAACGGACAATTTTAGAGACAAATACTTTCTTGCTGGTGAGGGGCTTTCGACATTCCTGTTACCAGTCTAATTCCGAATACCGCTGTATGCTTGACAGGTATATGACGGCTACTTGACAGGCAAATATGCGCAATTATGAGGAAAAGCCACCAGGATAAAGCCGGTAACCCCTCCCCTTGATCGTCTCGATATATCCGGAAAATGGTGTTTCCTGTCCAAGTTTTACACGGAGCCGCCGAATAGCGGCCGCAATCATCTCGTCGCTGACGCCACCGTGGGCCTCCGGCCAGGCCTGTTCGGCAATCCAATCGTGGCTGCAAACATTGTTCCGATTGCGATAGAGCGCTGCGAGAACTCGATAGTCTTGTGCCTGCTTAATGCTAATCTCCTGATTCCCTAGCCAAACCCGCCCCACCTCTTCTTTCACGACGAGTAGAGGCAAAAACCCGCGTTCCTCAGAAACCGGCATCCGTTCGCTGGACAGGACCCATTCTCCGAGCAAATCGCCTTGCAATGTAGCCCATCTTTGCTCGGTCACCATCCAAGTCTCGGCCCGAATCCGGTCAGGTGGATTGGGTCGGTCGCAGTGTGCTTGCAATAACAGGTCGGCCAAAGCCAGCGCGGCTCTAGGCCGGTTCCCCGCCAATTCAACGAGTTTCCGGTCAATCTTTTCGGCTAATTCATCCTGGCATAATTGGCTGATCTGGGTGTACACGCGACCAGCATCCTTGCTAAAATGGGAAAGGCGCGCCGCGAGGAGTTGCTGAATTCGATCCGAATTCCACGTAATACGGAAAAGGCCAAGTCGGTCAGGGCGAAACCATGAACAATTGTGCAGCGTTTCTTCAATCTCCTCGGACAAGAAAAAGCGAAAAGCCCAGCCAGGACATTCAATCAGGGCGAGTGTACCAAGCAATGGCGCCAGAAGCAGGGCCAATTGCTGCGGATTCTTTGCGCTCTCTGGAAACTCGTCGACCCCATCGACTAGCACGACGATCGGTCCCAACCCTAATGTCGCAACTAACTGCCCGAACTGTTTGAGCTTCTCCACACTGTCGATTTCTTCCAACAGCCCTGGCTTGCCCCCCTCGGTTTCTGTCGAGAGCCAGGGTGCAAAACGGGCTCGATAGGCAAAACGCAAGTGAGCGAGCGCCGATGCCTGCAACGCGGCGACCAGGGCAGAGTCCCGTTCGACTTGGTGTTCAAGAGCGGTCACAGCTAAGCGCAGCAGGGTATCGACATAGTGTGCAGGGCGGACCTGCTCCCAATCGTTCCCGGCCAAGACGAGAACTCGTTCAAGCCCTCCGTATAGAAAAGACACAGACAATCGAGCACTATTGCTATTCAGGGGAAGGTACTGGCTCGCAAGCATCTTGCGCTGCGCCGTTTTGCCACAGCCACGCCGAGCCAAGACAACACAGGGTTTGGCCTCACTTGCAAGCGCGTCAAATTGTCCGAGGTCGACAAAATAGCTGGGCAGGTCGGAATCATAATCGGAGGCCCAATTCGCAAATGGGTTGCCAGTCAGCCCCAGTTGATTCAGCCAGCGAATCATTCGTCCCCGGAGGGGCTCTTGCTCAGCCATGGCGTATGCCCTTTCCGCCAGTCGGCGGTGATTTTAACATTACGCTTTTCTTGGCCAGAATACTGATCATCATTATGGTAGTCACTTGATTGCGACGATGAAACTCAGTTCTGCATTCCTGTCCGCATCAGTTAACTCGTGTTTCAAATAGCGAGCCGCTTGCTCCAATCCCCTGCGATATTCCTGCTCTGAAATCAAGCGCAGGCCCGAAGAGTATTTGTTACGGAGCTTGTCGAGATACGCCTGCCCTGGTTCCATAAATGGCTGCGACACTACATGTACCTGGATCTCAGTAAACCCGGAAGCTTCAAGCAGCGCAGAGATGGCCGGTACATCCGGCATCCGTTCCAGGTCAATTGTTAGGGCCGAAGGAAAAAACCGGTAGTCAAGAAATCGTTTCAATTGTGCATGCGATGAAGCTCTGATTCCGATGCGTCCACCAGTCTGCAGGGTTCGGTATATCTCTTGCAAGGCCCTGTGTTTATCTTGAAGATGATGCATTACCTGTGATACGAGGCATGCATCAAAACTCTCACTGGCACAAGGAAGCGCTTCTGCGCGGGCCAGGAACCAGTAAGTGCGCAACATGTTTTTCCGTACTGCCATTGTCAACATCGGCAATGAAGGATCAATTCCAATAACTGTGCACTCTAAATTCCGTGCAATGGAGATGGCAAAGCGCCCCGTCCCACAACCTACATCAAGTAGGCGCGAGGTTCGTACAAGACCGAGATGTTGCTTGAACAGAGCCAACCAGAGCTTTTCTTTGGCAATTGATAGTGATCGACCGCGATCAAACTGGCCCGCCCATTCATCATCGCTACTTGGCATAGAATCTTGTATGCCTCGTCACGTTGCAAGGCCCATCTGGCTTGACAGGCATCTCAGATTCTCTTCCGCAACGGGACCGGGCCATTTTTGAGAAGCGCAACCGCGAAGGAAGCAGCAACATTGCAGGCGTATGCCCGCCATTTCTCTACATCAGCAGTACCCTTGTTTTCATCCGCCAAATCAGATACGGCACGTACCATAAAAAATCCGGGTCTTTCTGATGACTGGAATACAGCAGTTGCAACGCCGCCGGCCTCCATCTCTACACCTATCAGCTTTGGCCACGCAGCATCGTATTTCGCCAGAACCCCACCAAAGGCAACAACCTTATCTCCCGATGCAATCGGGCCGACATGGCGTTGCGGTTTTCCTGAACCCGGGCGAGATGACTGTACCTCTCCCTCCCAACTATCTCCCAGAAGATTGATGCAAGCATTTAATAATCTCGGGTCTGCATGCTGAACCTCCCAACGTATTTGTGGACCTTCTGAGGTTATCTTTTGCAGTTCGTAGTCGACTACCTGATCCGAGATCAATAAATCACCAACCGCAACGTGCCTTGCAGCTATTCCACCTGCAATCCCGACAAGCAAAACATAACGAGGATGCCACCGGTGAATTGCGTCAGCAGTGGCAGTTACAGCATTTACGCGTCCCATTCCAAGAAGAGACATAACGATAATATGATAAGTGCCAGTGGACCCATCAGAGAAAATAACGGGCAACTCGGCTTGAAAGTAGGTACGAATATCCTCATTGGATGGCGGTAATTTACACCACCCTGGCAATTTGGCGAGTACGGCGTCTCGCTCCTCCGGCAGCGCAGTCACCAAGACAAAGTCCGTCCTTCTGCTTTTTGTGCGGGTCTCCTTAAATTGGAAACCTGGCTCTGGAGGATAAGCCGGGCATAGGCGTTCTGAATCCATAAAATCGAACCAGAATCGCTCGTCGAGGGTTTGATTGGGTGGAACTCCCTGTTGATAAGCATGTCGCCCTAATTCGTCAAATACTTGAATTGTATAGCCAGGCAAACAATAGCTTTGCCTTTCAAGCCATAGCTCAAATCCTCTCCGAGCGTCGGGAGTGAGGAGGCGGCTTAGATGATTAATCCCTGTATTGGCCCCGTCCATCCAAAAAGTATCCAAACGTTTTTCGATAATCGCTTGGCAATGATCTGTGTTCCACTTGATGGTTCGCATTTGAATCGAAGTGCGCGAGCGCGCACCGAGCAATATTGAAAAACGGCCTTGCAGGTAAAGCGGCAAAAAGGCTCGTAACGCAAGCATCCGGCCCCCGCCTTGCAAAGCTACTGCATTAACCAGCGCGCTGATTGCTTCCACCGCGCCGCTATTCTGCTCTGCATTCGCGTTGCCCTCGCCGAACAAAGAGTCAATATCATCCAAGAATACATAGCACCGTCCCCGATTTTGCCTTCTCACCAATTCATCACACGCGTCAAGAATATGTTCTAGATGTTCAAATGTAGACGCTGGTGAATGGTCACACAGTTTACAAAGATGCCTATATATACAGTAAGCTAAATCGCTCGCCTGGACTCCATCCAGATCAGGTATCTGTCCCCTTAGATTTGTAATTTCCAGCGCCAACTTTGGATTTGGGGGTTGCTCTATTTGCAAAACACTCCAGCGCCGGTAAAACGTCTTACCGCTGCGCCCCGGTGCAAACACAATGAGAGGGCGGCTTTCTAGCGAGGTAACCCGGTCAAGCATCGGGGTCATACCCAGACGTTGTTGGACGGCCGAAACCTCCGGGTCGATATACCAATCTTCAAAGAGGTTAGTCAATTCGCCCGACTCAACGTCCGCTGCATCCGGCCAAAGGAAAGGATTGGAGCGGTAATGCCGCTGTTGCCACCACTTGTCCACTCCCTCTTCACGAATGGGTAAGGGTCTATCCGGCACATTATCCGACGAGGAAGGATTCACAGACATTCCAGTCATAGTCCTCCACACATCAACAAGGCTGATGCAGGAATGCGACACGAATCTCCGCAGGCTCGGTTTCAACGAGCACATCTCCGACTTGGCGTCTGCCAAGGAATGAATAGCCAAGGCTCGCATCAGGCCCACTCGGCCATGCAGGATTCAGCAACTATTCCTTGCGCTATCAACTCAGGCCACGCTTTTGAGGGTCGACCCGTCCAATCAGGCGACCGGAAGAATGACGCTGCATGTTTCTTGCATCGTCCGGCAGATGGCTTGCGCCTGCTCATCGACCTGTTCCCTGGTCCCGTGCCTGGCGCCTTCCACCATGACACGAAACAGCCCGGGCTCGGTACTTGAGTACCAGGTCATTATCCGGCAACCAGGCCCCAGGTTTTTATCTGCGCGCCTGATTTCCTCTCGAAGTTGGGGAATCTCGGCGAGAGGCTTGCTGCGGGCCAGACGCAATGAAACAATGACCTGAGGACGTTTGACAAGGGGTGCGACAATTTGCCGTAAAGTGAGGCTGCCAAAACAGATGGCTCCCATGAGAACAAGCGCGGTAAAGGTCGCATCCGAAGCCGTATGATGCCCGTCGTTGAGAATGATGTTGCCGGTTTGTTCGCCCCCCAAAATGAAATTACCCCGCCAGAGCGCTGCTTCGAGCGACCGGTCCCCTTTTTCTGCAATGATAGTGGAAATTCCAAGCGCCGCGAGTGCTTCGAGCAGCCCCGAATTTGCTGTTTTGGTTGTAACGATGGCGCTGCCCCGCAGCAGGTTTTGCGAGTGGTAATAGACGGCCAGGGCATAGAGAATATCATCACCGTCGAACATGTTCCCTTCCGGGTCAATGACGATCAAACGATCTCCATCCCCATCAAAAGCCAAGCCATAGGCAGCGCCTTGCTGTCGTACGATGCTTAATAAATCCTCTGGATGCCGCCTGGCATGCTCAGAACCACAATGGTCATTGATGATGGCGTTGGATTCCGAATGAATGACCTGGACGTCTGCTTGGAGACGCTCAAACACGGCCGGTGCAACCCTTGCGGCTGCACCATTTGCGCAGTCAAGAACAATTTTAAGCTTTGCAAGATTCGGCGCGGGACACCGCCGCACATGCTCGTCAATGTAAAGTTCTATCAAATGTTCGCCATCGGTTTCCTGCCCCTGGCGAGAGCCGGCTGCTTCCCCGGACGAGATCGCATGATTGACTGCTTGTTCAATCTCGATTTCTTCTTCACGCTGCAGCCGCAATCCACCCGGTCCCACTAACTTGATTCCATTAAATTCAGCTGGATTATGGGAGGCAGAGATAGCCAGACCCAACTCGGCGCGCTGCCGTCGCGCGACAAATGCCACTCCGGGCGTGGTCATGATACCAAGATCAACGAGGTCGACACCTTCATAGCGCAACCCACTAGAAAGACTGGCGGCGAGCCAGCCGCCGGAGGGCCGAGTATCGCGCCCCATAATGACGACCGGATGGTCGTTCCGAGCACATACGAATTGGCCCAATGCCCTTCCAATTCGGACAGCGTTATTTGGGTCAAGCGGTGGCTCACCCGCAATGTAGCGGATGCCATCTGCACCAAACTCTACTTTGCTCATTGTGTTTTCACCAAGTCGGAGCCTATTATTATCTAGAAAAGAAATTGCTAGCGGCCGACCGGGCTCTTTTTGCCCCCCCAAAAAGCCGCGCCAATATTACGGGCGTAGCTTAAAAAGCCCAAACATTTGGCGCGGCGTGACAATGACCCGGTCGGTTGTCATTTCTCCCTATAGAATTTGATGTGGTTTCCGATCTGTTTCTTTCACATGGGAGGACATCTCACAAACAGAATTATCCTCTATTTATGGATGCGAATAGTAAAAACGCAGTTCAAGCCATATATCCAACTCGCAAATGACTATGCACGCAACCTGTGTGAAAACACTATACAAACAGCGCAGAAATAAGCCTAAATGAGGCCCATAGACAGGGTAATTATATAGCGTTTCGCTTGGAGCAACAAGAATTGAGAACCCGAATGCATATCGACACACCAACAAGACGGAGATGGAGGACACGTCCAGAGAGGAAAACAGAGCTCAAGATCACGTCAATAGGCAGATTCCGAAGGCTCCGAAAAGAACACTTATGTAATTGACGAGTATATACGCGTTGCCAGATTGTCCTGTGCGCGAACTACTTGTATTACAACACCGAATTCTCTAGACCCAAACTGTTGATATAACTGTTTCCAGCAATTGGTTAGGTACCAGACTGCGCCAGATGTACCATACCTTTCTATGCCGGCACATACGAAAATGTACCGGTCCGAGTCATAGCTATTACTCATTTTCACGATGATGCCAAAATCACTCCCGATATCCTCAGCCTTCGTTTCGAATCTCTTTCCATCTGCAAAAGATTCAATAATACCGTGAGCTCCTGTTTTTCCCTCGGCGATTATGAAACGGAGGAACCTGTTATTTGACTGTCTTAGAAAGTGTTTTGAAAATGGTCTGGTATACTTACCGACATGGAAAAACAACCGCGTAAGGCCTACCAGACCGATCTGACGGAGGAGCAATGGAAACGGATTGAACCACTACTCCCCGCGAAGTC
>JBAVQS010000372.1:0-6993 GCA_049694275.1 Anaerolineae bacterium
TTCCACCGCCACACTGATGGATCCGGCGTCGTCTCGATCTAGACATGGTTACTTGGCCTCACTCTGACTGGAGTGCGATCAAGTGTACCACAAAGTGTTCAAGTTATTTTCGGCCAAATACTTTGCCCTCGTCGGCGCGCATGATTACACCGCGCGGCTCCAGGTCATTGCCCCAATTTAATTTGACAGCGAAAGGGGAGTATGGTATATTCCACGCTGTAAGTTTGGGGGCGTGGTGTAGCTGGCCTAACACGCGGCCCTGTCAAGGCCGAGACCGCGGGGTCGAATCCCGTCGCTCCCGTGCAACCATCAGAATCGCGAAATCTAGTTTAGATTTCGCGATTTTTGTTGCTTTTTTTCCTCACAGATAGCACCACCATTGATCCCGCGCCATCTATATCCAGTACGATCGCCTTTGGAGAGACGATGTAGCAAGGAAAGACCGCGGGTATAATGAAGTAGCTGGGAAATGATAAGCGAATGGAATGGAATTGAGGACGAGGACCAAGAGTTTGAGAGTGAGTTGGTATAAAAGCAGTCCGGAAAGGAAGAGTGAAAGCACCTATGCTCTTGACAAGGAGACCCATTGACTGGCAATGCCTGCAAGGTCGCACTTTCCAGACGACCACTGGCGCACGTTTCACCGTTGTCCGGGTAACGGCTAAAAATGTGACCATTCGCCCCGAGCGTGGTGTGCGAGAGTATCCAATCTCGATTGAAAAGGAATTGGAGCAGGTGCTGGATAACTACGCAGCTGGGCGATTTCTTCCTGCGCCGGCCGAACTACTGCGAATCGGCGTACGGGCCGTTCAAACTTCCTATGCTTGGGGTATCTTGCAGGCGTTGCTGCTGAATGAGGAAGCAGCAACCCAATCACTCGCCGCTCGCGTTGAGGATTTCGCAGGGCGCTGGCGCATCACCGAACTCGCTGACTTGGACGAGAGCTATGATGGTGAGAGCGACGAGCCGCCGTTCATCGAGCTGAACGTGTCACACCCAGGGCACGTCTACGGAAAATATCATTGGGGCCTCTCGGATGGGACTCTGGAAGGCGAGGTACGCGCATTTGGAGGAGCATCGGTGCTGCTCTTGAGCTACGAAGGCGCCGATGAAATGGATCCTGCTCAGGGAGCCGGCTGGCTCCAGTTGAAAGATCGAGAACACTTGACTGGAGAATTCCTCAGTACCTATGGCCGATTAATGGCAGAGCGTCCGCTGAGGCGGGTCAAAGCGCTCAGGTCACGCTCGAGAAGGAAGCGCAGATGAATTCGAGATCTTACCATCAGCAGAGCGAGTAAGGCCCTTTACTGTTGGGATTGGACATATTTTTCCAACCTGCGCCAGGTTGCACGATACGAACTCACAGCAGAGGCAGAATCGCTCACCTTGCGCTTGAACTCGTACAAGTGAAAAGGGCCGCTGAGGAAAATCGATGGTGAAAAGGTATCGTGATGCCCATAATCACATTCGAACTTGCCAATCAGCCAGCAATTGCTCCGATGCTGGCGCAGCGCTCTGACCGACGGCCCGGTTGATTGAAGATCTGCAAGAAATTGGAGCAGGAAAGCACCCATCTGCCGGGCAAACTCATGCGAGGGTTCGTTATAATACCAATCTCGGATGAACTCTTCCACTTCTGGCATCATTGGGACCTCCCTGAAGATTGATGCGCTAAACTCCTCTCTACCATGAGGTTCGGCCCTGTTTCAGAACGCATTGATGTTAGAGCCAGGGTCGTTACATCCACGCTTTCAGATTCCACAATTATAGATTCGTGAGCGTTAGCTGGCTAACCTCGACTTGCTTCTTCGAGACAGGAATCTCGTACCCGATTGACTTGTATCCGCTTCTTCGCCGGACAAACATCTTGGCGAGCATAGGAACCTGGACGTCCACATAGTCGTAAATCCTCACCTCTCGCTTGGCGCCATTCAGCCGGTGCAATCGTCCCGCATATTGCGTCAGAGTCCCACGCCAGGAGATCGGCAAAGCCAGGAACAAGGTGTCAAGCCGTTCATCGTCAAAGCCCTCACCCAGGTAACGTCCCGTCGCGACAATCACCCGAGGCTGATCTGCTGGAATGCTTGCGATCCGCTCTGCTAATTGCTTTCGTTGCTTCTTGCCCATGCCACCGGTCATCGCAATCACATGCTCGACCTTTGAGGAAAGTAGACTGACGAGGATATCCAAATGATCCCGCCGTTCTGTCAGTAACACGGGAAAGCGTTTGGCCTGAACAACCGCGACGACATCATCAACGATCAGCCGGTTGCGATCTTCGTCCCTGGAGAGCGCTGCATATACATCTTGAATAGAAAGAGCATCCACATGCTCCAGCTCAGCGGGTAGGTGAAAGGTAGTAAACCGAACCATCACCTGATGGCCGAATGGGCGCTTCTCTGCCTGTTCGCGATCACTCACCTGATAACGGACTGGGCCACACTGCATGAAAATGATGGGTTGATGACCGTCTTTGCGCGCCACGGTTGCGGACAAGCCCGTTAGATATCGCGCCTTGCTTTGGCGTACCACCTGCTCAAAGCTCACCGCAGAGATATGGTGGCATTCGTCCACAATCACGTATCCATACCGGGCGATGATATCCTCCACAACACCCTTTCGAATGAGGCTCTGGACCATCGCCACATCAATCTTGCCGGTCGGCTTATGCTTGCCTCCGCCGATTTGACCGATCTCCTTCGAGTCCAGGCCGAGAAACCTGCCGAGCGCCGCAACCCACTGATCGAGCAACTGCCGCCGATGAACGATCACCAGCGTGTTGACCTTGCGCTGGGAAATCAGATAAGCGGCTACCACTGTCTTGCCAAAAGCGGTTGAGGCAGATAGGACGCCGGTCTCGTGGGGTAGCAAAGCCTCAACCGCTTGCTGCTGTTCTGTGCGCAGAGTTCCATGGAACTCGACTTCAAGCGGGGTCCCCGCAAATCGCTCGTCGACAAGGGTTACTTGGATCTGGAGTGATCGGAACAGATCAAGCAGTTCATCGAGACAACCGCGCGGTAGTGCGAGGTGTTTGGGAAAATCCTCGCAGCAACTGATCACGCGCGGTTTGCCAAAGGTCGAAAGGCGCATGGCCTGCGCCTGATAAAACTCTGGGTTTTGAAAAGCCGCGAGGCGTATCAGCTGATTACGCAAAGAGGGTGTGAGATCAGCTTTGGGCACATAGATCTGATTGCCAAGCATCACCTCAATCCGCTCGGGAAAAGGGCCGATAATCGGCAGGTCTTGATGCCGTCTGGAAGGAGGCGTAGCCCACGGTTCTTCCTCATTCTCATCCGTCAGCGGAATACGGATTCCCAGGAGTTCGCTGCGCTTTTCTGCTTCGCTGACGACTGCTTCCACTTCTTGCCGATTCATTCGCCGGACCACGGAGAGAAATGCCCATTGATCGGGGTACGGGGTAAGATGATCATCCAGGAATACACTATTGCCTTGCTCGCGTGGTTTCTTTTGCAGGGGCAAAGCAATCAAATTGCCAAAACCGCCCTTCGGGAGCGTATCCTGATTGGGGAAAAAGCGATCATAAGAATCCAACCCGATCTCGGGTCGGCGCTCCATAGTTTGGGTGAGGAGAAAGGTACCCATTTTGCGCGCGAGCATGGCAGGGATAGGCTCTGCCAAGAAAATCCAGATATGCCCGCCGTTCCCGGAGCGCGAGCGCTCCAATGCAGCCGGCACACTGAATAGCTGGCAGGTTTCCAAGAACGCAGCTGCGTCCTCTCGCCAGGTCGCTTTATCAAAATCTGCGGCCAGGAACCAACAAGATTCGTCCAGCAGCAAGGGATAGACCCCAATCGTAAAATCACGCCCCGACCGGTCTAAAGGATCGACCCCTAATAAATGGCTCCGTACGACCTCATTGGTCACTGGTAGAAACTCGCGTGGAGGAAGGTCCGTACGTCGTTGCTTCGGCTTACCCCAGGTTCCGCTGGCCCATTCATTGCGGCAGGTAGGTTGATACCCCGCCTTGCCTGTTTTCAGGCTGACGAACCTTTTGGCATAAACATCTTCGCGCCCCCGAAACAGGCTGCGGAAAAGAGTGATTTTCTCTTCCTGGGAAGACTGGTTCGTGATAGTAGGCGATACTGCAGATTGCAAGACAGGTTCTCGCTTTTGGAGCAAAGACGCCTTTTCCTTCTGCAGTTCTGCAATCCGCAGAAGCAACTCGGACCTGTGAGCATCGAGTTCGGCCAGCTCTTCTTCCGCTTTTGCCAATAAATGGCTAATCTCGTCGGGATTTTCCATATCTGCCTCAAACTCAGCCAAGTGAGTGGAATTAGCATAACACACTCTTTGCCTTTTTGTAACACATCCCTTGACAAGCCATACCGCGCACACAGTTGGCTTCCCGCGGTGGCCTGATCCCATCCGGCCCGGTGCGGATGTGGATGCGCAGCGAGTGGTCAGACATCTTGCTGCTCGATTTTGAGATCAACGACGAGCCGAAACCGCGTCCCATAGGAACATCAGAAGTTATATAACGCTTGACGTTTAACGACAAGCGTTATATAATAAGGGCGTGATCAAATCCTTCAAGGATGCTGAGGCTGAGAAGATTTATCAGCGTGAACGCTCTCGCAAACTGCCGCCGGAGATTCAGCAGATTGCGCTGCGCAAACTGCGGATGCTGAACAATTCACAAACCTTGAACGATTTGCGTGTGCCGCCGGCAAACCGGCTGGAAAAGTTATCGGGCGATAGAACCGGACAATATAGTATTCGAATCAATGATCGCTGGAGGGTTTGCTTTGAGTGGCGCGGTAGTGATGCTTATGAAGTTGAAATTGTGGACTATCATTAGGAGGTCTGTGATGGCGGAGCATAAACTGCAGCCCATTCATCCGGGTGAGGTGTTACAGGAAGAATTTCTCAAGCCTACGGGACTGAGTCAGAATCGACTAGCGTTGGATACGGGCGTGCCTGCACGGAGGATCAACGAGATCGTTCTAGGCAAGCGCGGTGTAACTGCCGATACGGCGCTGCGCTTGGCGCGCTATTTTGGGACCTCTCCGCAGTTCTGGATGGGATTACAGGCAGACTATGATTTAGATATGGCCCAGGATCGGCTGGGCAAGCGGCTGGAGCGTGAAGTACGGGCATTTGTCGCAACAGAATAAGGATATGGAGCCGGAACGGTACGAGTAAGGAAAATCAGCACTTGACAGATGGTTATGAGGGATGGACGCCCGTCGCTCCCGCTCTGGTAAAAAGTGACGTGGTAGTTCGGTTGTAACGAGACTGCAACTACCGCGTTTTCTTTTACCCAGATCCGCTCGAAAATCAGGTGTAACAGCCGCTGCTGCTCCTCCGGGTCGTTCTCCGCCTTTGCCCAGTGCTGCTCAAAGTGCGTTAACAGGTCCGCTGCCACTTCCAAGTCATCGACCGGGATGGGTTTCAACTCCTCCAACTCCTACTGGAGCCCCAGCCGCTTTTCCAGATACTCGTCCTTGTTCGTGATAAAGCCATGGTCCCATCGAAAATCCATCCGCTCGATCACGGCTTCGATCTCCGCCACACGCGCTTTCACCTTTTCATCACCCAGCAAATCGCCAATCGCCTGGATGGCTTTCTCCTTCCAATCCGCCGGCGGTTTCATCGTCCGCACGAACTCCACGATCTGCTGCTCGACCTCATCGGCGCCAATCCCACTCTCGGTGTACTCTTCGCCCCGCTCCCGCGCCCGGCAGCGATAATAGCGGTACCCGTGGACCGCTTGCGCCCGTAGCTTTGCTCACATCCGCCACAGTAAATCAGCCCACTCAGCGGGTAGACCCGGACCTGGGGCTTGCCAAGTGATGCGCCGCCGCTTTGGCACGCACGGCCTGACATCGATTGAACAATTCTTCATCAATGATCGCCTTGTGCTGGCCCTTGAACTATTGAACCTCGGCATTCACATTGCGGCTGCCATTCGAATTGCGTTGGTAGGGTTGATAGCGCACATAGCCGAGGTAAGTCCGGTTCTGCAACAAATCGCGCATCGTCTCATTCGAGAAGAGCCGGCCCTTCTTGGTGCGATAGCCTTCCCGGTTGACCCGGTGTGCGACTTCCGTATCACTCACCTTGCCAGGGGCATAGGTCTCGAATGCGAGCCGCACGCCCTGGGCTTCGTGCGCGTTGACGACGAGTTGTTTCTCCTCGCTCTTGTTATAGCCGAAGGGTGCCTGGTTGTTGTGAAACCCTTGCTCCGCCCGCTCGCACGCCGTGACCGTGCACAGCGTCAGGCAGATACGCCTGCAGCATCAGTGGTATCACCCACTGGACCAAAGCCGCCAGGCCACCGAGTTGAGCGGTTATTTGACGGCGAGGGGCTTGGCCCAGCGCCTTGGCGTTGACCGCTCATGGGTCTATCGCCGCTTGGAACAGGGTGAGATTGATGGACGGTATGTCAAACGGGACCCGGAGAGCAGCATTTACCTGATTACCAACGACGAGCAATTGATCGAACGTTTGCGCCAGGCAGTACAGCGCAAACCTCTTTCGCATGGAGGCATTTAAATGGACGCGCTAGAGCCGACCAGTGCATGCACCTTCGCATCCGGGATGTTGTGATAATCGCAATCCGGATTCGGGCAGGCATATCCCTCGGTGTTGATGGTTTTGCGTCGTCTACGCCGACTTTTCCGCTGGCGCCATGGAGGGACCGGAGTAGCGACAAGCTGGACAATCTTCCAGGGAGCGCGGGTGGGGTAGGCGTGGGGGCTTGGACGCGGTTGGTTGGGCAGCAGGCCGCTTCGGCTGCGTAACGGGAAATAGTCCTCGCAAGTTGGCGAGGCCGAGCAGGATGAGCAAGACCAGGACGAGCCAGGCAGAAAGGTGGTGCAGCGGCTCAGAGGCCGTCCTGGGGACATGCGGTATCCGAGCTCCCCAGCAAACGACATAGGCGGAGAGGAGCAAGGATACGCAAGACACCCGGAGAGTCAAGCGGGGAGAATTACCTCGGTGCGGCCGGTCTGGATGCCTGCGAATTATCCA
>JBAVQS010000373.1:0-7216 GCA_049694275.1 Anaerolineae bacterium
TGATTGTCCTGCTATTGGGCTGGCGCCGGGGGAGCGCCGAGAATGAGCACCGCCTCACGGGGAAAAGTCACCGAAATCGGATGATCACGCCCGGGAAGCGCGAGATGCGGGTTGTTGAACTTGTCAAAATGGAGCGCACTATCAGTCAGGCGGACGCGAATCCGAACGATCGAGCCGAGAAAAGTGATATCCTCAACCTTACCCTGCAACCGGTTCCCCTCCCCGGTCGAGCCGTCCATCGCAATCATCTCGGGACGCAACGCCACCGAGACCGCATCTCCCGTACGGAGTTTTTCAATCGGCATGGCGCCGGCGATTTCCTGCCCATCCACCTCGACCGTGCAGTTGACGGGGTCCTTGACACGTCCGGATAAAAGATTGAGTGTGCCAACAAAGGAGGCAACGAACGGCGTCTTTGGAAAATCGTAGATTTCAAAGGGCGTGCCCACCTGCTCCATGTGCCCTTCGCTCATGACGACGACGCGGTCCGACAACTCCAGCGCTTCTTCCTGGTCGTGTGTGACATAGATAGTGGTGATGCCGAGCTGGCGTTGAATCGCCCGGATCTCGTGACGAAGCGAGACGCGAATTTTGGCGTCGAGCGCCGAGAGCGGCTCATCGAGCAAGAGCACCTGCGGCTTGATGGCGATCGCACGGGCGAGCGCGACCCGCTGCTGCTGGCCGCCCGAGAGTTGATAGGGATAGCGGGAGGCAAATTTTTGCATCTGGATGAGCGCCAGCATCTCCTGCACCCGCTTTTTGATCTCGTCGGCAGGCCGGTTGCGTACTTTCAAGCCAAAACCGATATTGTCGGCAATGGTCATATTGGGGAACAGCGCGTACGCTTGAAACACCATTCCGACGTTGCGCTGATTCGGGGCCCGCGTGGTCATATTGACGCCGGCGATTGTAATCCGGCCCTCGCTCGGTATTTCAAAACCGGCGATCATCCGCAAGGTGGTCGTCTTGCCGCAGCCGCTCGGCCCGAGAAAAGAAACAAACTCGCCGCGCTCGACCTGGAGATTAAAGGTATCGACGGCGACCGTCTGCCCGAATATTTTGCGAACGTTTTCGAGTTCGAGAAAAGCCATAAATGGATTGCGGGTTGCAGATTTCGGATTTCAGATTAGAGCCCAGCCTTTGCAATCTGAAATCTACAATCTGAAATATCTAGTGTGCTCCGGCAACCGAGCCCTGCTCACGGCCACGTGTCAAGAGACCGATCAGGCCCATGGCCGCCCAGGTCAGTGCAAAGCTGACAATCGTCAACGCGGCGGGCTCGTAAGCCTTGTGCTGGCCAATCAGCCAGAGATAAGGCCCGAATGCGGGACGCCCGAGAAAGGTTGCAATCGTGAGCTCGCCGACGACGATGGCAAACGTCAAAAGCGCGCCGCTGAGTAGCGCCGTACGCAGGTTGGGAAAAATAATGCTCCAGAGGATCGTGGGCCAGTTCGCCCCCAGGCTCTGCGCCGCTTCGGTGAGTGTGCGCACATCCATCGAGCGCAAGCCGTTATCCACTGCGCGATAGATATAGGGCAATGAGAGGACGACATAGCCCGCGACCAGCAGCACATTGGTCCCGAGCGTTGTGTCGGTCAGCGATGGCATCAAGAGGAACGGGCTGCTGTAAATCTTGATCAGCCCAAAGACCAGGACAATAGCGGGAACGACGAACGGCAGAAGCGTAATAAACTCTACAACCGGTCGCCACTCTCTCGCGCGCAAGTGAACCCAATAGGCTGTCGGGACAACGAGTACGAGACTCACGATAATGGTTGCCACTGCCATTTCGATGGAAAAAGTAAAGGTCTCGACAAATTGAGGATCGCGGAACGCGCTCTCGTACGCGGATAGGCTAAGCACATCGCGAGTCTGGCGCAGCGAAAAGTCGAGCGTGCCATACAACGGCAGGAGAAAATAGAGCGCGCCGAGAAACACCCAAAGCCAGGCCCAGAAAGAGTTTCGTTTCACCGCAGCCACCTCTCCGTCTGGCGCTGCAATAGCGTATAGAGGGTAATCGAGAGCGCCATGACGATGACCATCCCGAACGCCATGGCATAGCCGAGCGGGGGGTTGTGCAACACATCGCCGGTCATTTGTGCGCCAATCTGAATCGTAATCAGTTGCAGATTGCCACCGGTCAAGGCATAAGGGGTCGCATAAGCGCCAAAGGCATTGCCAAATAGGAGGATCATTGTGCCGAGCAGCGACGGCAAAAGAATCGGCAGCCCAACATACCGCCAGTATTGCGCTGGCGTCGCGCCGAGGTTCTCAGATGCCTCGCGCCATTCCCGGCGGAGACCATCGAGCGGCGGCGCCATGATGAGCAGCATGAGCGGAAATTGAAAATAGAGATAGGTCAAGCTCAGCCCGATCAGGCTATAGAGGTTGAATCCCGCATCATAGATATTCAGGCCGAACAGGTTTTTCAGGAGCGCCGTAACAAATCCCGTGCGCCCGAGCGTTGCGATAAACGCAAAGGCCAGGGGAACCCCGGCAAAGTTCGAGGCGACACCCGAAAAGGTCGTCAGAATCGAGCGAACCCAGTTCGGAAGGCCGCCCACGGTCACAGCATACGCCAGTAGAAAACCAAAGATTCCGCCGAGAATGGCGGTCAGCCCGCTCACCTCAATGCTGAGCAAGTAGGAATCACGAATGTTGGGCGTCGAGACGAGCGCAATAATATTGTTGAAAGTAAAGTTGCCGTTGACGTCGACAAAACTGCCAAAAAAGAGGGAGGATGAAGGCAAAAGGAGAAATGCCACCGCAAAAAGCATGAATGGCAAAAGGCCGATCCAATTCCACGACCATTGGCGGGCAGCCGAGCGAGCGCGGACCGAATTTCCGGGCGAGGCAAGCGCAGTTTGAGGCATATTCAGGAAGAGCCCTGACAGGTCGCTCGACCTGTCAGGGCCTGACAAGTCAAACCTTAAGGGGCCTTTTTGATGTCCGCGCCGACAGCCGAATCCCAGCTCTTGGTAATCAAGTCCTGAGCTTTATTCAGTTGATCAAGCGTAGGCAGTGCAACGCCCTGCGATGGCGCGAGCTTGGCGGCCAGGTCTGCCGGTACCTTGTTCGCTTTTTGCATTGCATCAAAGCGCGCCGGGTGGCAATAACCCTTTAACCAACCGATTTGACCGTCATCCGAGTAGAGATACTCCATCCACAGCTTGGCTGCATTTGGATGCGGCGCATAGGCGCTGATCGCCTGGACATAGACGCCACCAATTTGGCCGGTCTTGGGGATGACCACCTGAAGCTTGGGGTTACCCTTGGAGGCGTCGCGATCGGCGAGCGCATTATAATCCCAGGTGAGGCGAACCGGGGTTTCACCCTTTGAGACCAAAGCGTTCGTGGAAATGACCGGGACCAGGTTTCCAGCCTTGTTCACTTTGGCAAAGAAATCGAGGCCGGGCTGCACATTGTCCAGCGAGCCGCCATTAGCCAGCGCTGCCCCATAGACGGACATGACCGCCTGGGCGGACTGTCGGGGGTCGCCGGAGAGGGCTACCTGCGACTTGTAATCGGCCTTGAGCAAATCGGACCAATCCTGTGGGACGTTCTTGACGACATCGGCATTCACCTCAAACGCCATGACACCGTAATAGTCCCCATACCAATAGCCTTCCGCATCCTTGATGCTGTCCGGAATCTCGTTCCAGGTAGCAACCTTATAGGGCTGGATCAGCTTGTCGGTTTTCGACGAGGGGCCGAACGAGAAACCCACGTCGATGACGTCGGGGGCTTGAGGGCCTTTGTTATTCATGTTGGCCTTGATGGCTTCGATCTCCTGCGCCGAGCTGCCATCCGGGTTTAGCTCGTTGACGGTGAGACCGTACTTGGTCTTGAAACCCGTGATCAGATCGCCATAGCCGCACCAATCATGCGGCAACGCAACTACCGTCAGTTGCCCTTCCTGCTTGGCAGCAGCGACGAGGGCATCCATACCCCCGGCCGCGGGGACTGAGGTCGCCGCCGGGGCAGTAGTTGGGGCAGCGGGGGTATTGCAAGCGACGAGGGCCAACGCCATGGTCGCCAACAGAGCCAGTACGACGAATTTCCAGGTGCTATTCATTCTTCTCCTCCATGAGAAAACCTACAATGATGGGGCGTTCGTCTAGATCAATACGAGTTAGCGCAATTCTGGATGATACCACCTCCTTTGGTAGAATCTCACGGCGTCCCTGGCGCACAGACGCCAACTGCGCACTTATCGCAGCCAGTGTAGCATCATACCGCGGTAGATGTCAAGGGCAAAACGAGAGAACGAGAGAACGGAATGAGAGAAAGACATGGCCGCAGTGCGGCAACACGTTATCCCCTATTCCTTGAGCGCGGGGAACGCGAGCGCATCGGTGAAAATGTCATTAAACTCGGGACGGCCAGAGAGCTCGACATATTCGATAAAGTCAGGAATCCGGTTGGCCGCCTCGCGCTCGCGGAAGGAAAGGAGAGCAATCTTGGCCCCTTCCCCGGCCGCGTTGCCGACGGCGACAATGCGCTCAACCGGAACCCAGGGGACCAGGCCAATGGCGCGGGCGCTCGCCGGGTTAATGAACGAGCCAAACGAACCGGCGAGCAGCACTTCGTGCAAGTCATCCTCGGTAATCCCAAGGCGCTCCATAAGCACCTTGACCCCGGCGGCAATCGCGCCCTTGGCGAACTGTAGGGCGCGGATGTCGGGCTGGGTAAGGACAATCCCCTGCTCCGGCGTGCTGAGCAAAAAGGCGCGAACCCCATTGTCTATCATGATAAGTCGGTCGACCACCTGGTCCGGCAGGCGACCCCGTACCTGCTCCGGTTTTACCATGCGCCCCGAGGGATCGACCAAGCCATTCCGGATCAACTCAGCCACGACGTCGACCAGCCCCGAGCCGCAGAGACCGACGGGCGGGAAATCGCCACCGATCATCTGAAGATGCACATCGTCCGTAATCTGGACGCCTTCAATGGCGCCCTCGCTCGCGCGCATGCCGCAGCGAATCTGGGCGCCCTCAAAGGCAGGCCCGGCCGGCGCAGCCGTAGAGAGGGTACGGCTAGAGGAGCCGACGACAATCTCGCCATTCGTCCCAACGTCAATATAGACGCGAATCTTGTCATTATTGCCGCGCGCCAGCCCTGTTGCCAGGACGCCGGCAACAATATCCGCGCCGACGTAGGCTCCCATGTGCGGCAAGGTTGAGAGCCGCGCCTGGGGATGGAGGTTGAGGCCAATCTGTGCGGCGGGCAAGGTAAGCGCCTCGTTCATCGTCGTAATAAACGGCGCCATCGAGATCGGCTCAGGGTCGATGCCCAACAGGAGATGCAACATCGTCGCATTGCCAACGACGACCGCTTCATAAACATTCTCGCGGGCAATACCCGAGGCAGCCAGTAAGCGGTCGAAAAGAGTATTGATCGTCTCGACGATGCGCGTCTGGAGCGTCGTAAGCCCCTCCGGCTCCATCATCGTATAACTGATGCGCGAGATGACATCCGCGCCGAAGGGCGCCTGGCCATTCAACGTAGATTGCACCGCCTCCACCGCGCCGGTCTTGAGATTCGTCAGCGCACCGACGACGGTTGTCGTCCCGATATCAAGCGCCAGGCCGTATGTTTGGCCGCTGGTATCGCCGCCCTCAATCGCAATCAGTTCGTCGCCGACGACCACCGCCGTGATGGCCCAATTGTTCTTGCGGAGTGTCCTGGGTAATTCACGCCAGATAGCAAGGTCGGTCCGAACCTGATACCCCGCCTTGTCGAGCGCCTGCCGCACGCGATCCAGGTCAGGCCGCTGGTCCTCCAGGGTCGGCTCATCAAGCTGGAGAAACACCTTTTCGACGTTCGGCGCAATTGCCACATGCCGTCCATAGCCGAGCAGCGCCGCTTTCGGCGAGGTCATCAACCGCGGGACCTCGACGACGCAATCGCCATGAACAAGGGACCGGCACGAGAGTCGCCAGCCCTCCGCCAGATCCTTCTCCGCGAGGAACTTTTGGTCGGCGGCGTCAATCGGCCCGGCCCCTTGCAGCATCTTGACCTTGCACTTGCCGCAGGTGCCACGCCCACCACACGTACTGTCGATGGCAAGGCCGGCCCAGTTCGCCGCATTAAAGGCGGTCGTACCTTCAGGTGCATGGGTGACAATATTTTGGGGAAGGAAGGTGATCTGAAATTTCATCCGATTCTCTTCGTGTGGTTACAGCGCCCCAGGCATCAGGCGGGTTTGGTTTGGGCCGCTTTCTGCCGCGCCCGGTATTCGGCGATCCAGGTCACTGCGTATTCATCCTTGCCGAGAAGCACATCGCTCGCCCTGACCGCCTGCATGATGACCGGGTTGGTCGCATCCGTGATGGCGCAGGTCAGGCCATTCACCATCGCCATAGAGAGATAGGCCGCAGTGAGCGGAGCGCGCTCGGGCAGGCCAAAAGAGATATTGCCGGCGCCGCAAATCATGTTCACACCCAACTCGTCCCGGATCATCCGCATCGTCTGCAGCGTGATATGCACCGCCTGTGGATCAGCGGCGATGGTCAATGCCAGCGGATCGATGATGACATCCTCACGCGGGATGCCATAATGCTCGGCAGCCTTAACAATTTTAATCGCCACCTCAAGCCGATACTCAGGGTCATTCGAAATCCCGGTTTCATCGTTCGCCATACCAATAACCGCGGCGCCGTATTTCTTGACGAGCGGTAAAATGCGCTCCAGCCGCTCGTCCTCGCCGGTCACCGAGTTGACGAGCGGCTTGCCCTGATAGACGGTTAGAGCCGCTTCGAGCGCCTCGACAACGGACGAGTCGATAGAGATCGGCGTATCGGTCACCTCTTGCACAATACGGATGGCATTGACCAGGAGCTCGGATTCGTCGGCGATCGGCACGCCGGCATTGACGTCGAGCATTTGTGCGCCGGCCGCCGCCTGGATCTCGGCATCCTTGCGCACGCGCGAGAAATCACCCGCCGCCATTTCTGCGCCTAGCTTTTTGCGGCCGCTCGGATTGATGCGCTCGCCGATGACGACAAACGGCAGATCAAGACCGATCTCAACCGTCCGGGTCCTGGATGAAACAGTAGTATGCATCGTTCTGGCTCCTATGCCTTGTCCTCTTCTGGCTCGACCACATTCATCATCTTTTCGACGGCGCTCACCGCCTCAGCCAGCGCCCCCCCCGGCGCCTCCCCGGATTCACCGACCAGTTCCTGGGCCTTGCGGGCAGTAGCGCTCGCGTCGG
>JBAVQS010000374.1:0-30480 GCA_049694275.1 Anaerolineae bacterium
TTTCGAAGATTGAACGCCAAGATTCATCTTCGCGCAGAAAGCCATCCGGGAGGGCAAAACGTCAAAGTTGGACGATTTGTAGCCCAATTTGGGCAAAAATTAGGTAATTAATCAAAACTCTGTAAGCAAGGAGAAAGCAATCAATGCAAGGCTGGGCAGGAAAAATCCTGGACATTAATCTGACCACAGGCGAGACCAAGAGTTGTGCACTCGGCAAGGAGATTGCTCGCCTCTTTCTTGGCGGGCGCGGGCTCGGCGCGCGGCTCCTCTGGGACGAGGTGGGACCAGGTGTCGATCCACTCGCCCCCGAGAACGTCCTCATCTTTACCGCCGGGCCGCTGACCGCGACTGGCTATCAAACGAGCAACCGCTTTTCGGTCAGCACCAAAAGCCCGCTCACCGGTACCATCCTCGATGCCAACTCGGGCGGCTATTGGGGGATGCAGTTCCGCAAGACCGGCTATGATGTGTTGATCGTGCGAGGCAAGGCAGACAAGCCGGTCTATATTGAGATCGAGCCCGACGGAGTTCAAATCCTGGATGCCACGACGATGTGGGGCATGCGCGTGCGAGCGGTCACCGAGAAACTCGGGCAAAAGAACGCCCGCCGTAACGTCCTCTGCATCGGTCCCGCCGGTGAGAACCTCTCGCGGATCGCGGCAATCATGAACGACGGCGAGCGGTCGCTGGCGCGCGGCGGTCCTGGCGCCGTGATGGGTAGCAAGAACCTCAAGGCGATCGTGGTCGAGGGCAAGGACAAGCCAGAGGTTGCTGACCCGGAGCGTTTCAAGTTCATGCTTTACGAGACGCGCAAGCTCCTCCGCGCCAGTCCCCTGACCAGCCAGGCCCTGCCCGAATTTGGCACCTCCGTCATGATGAATATCGTCAACAACATCGGGGCGCTTCCAACTCGCAACCACCAGCAGACCCAGTTCGAGGGCGCGGACCGGATCTCGGGCGAAGCGCTCACCGATTCCTACTTGGTCAAGAACTCTTCCTGCTGGGCCTGCCCGATCGGCTGCACGCGCGTCAGCAAGACCGACAAAGTTGAAGGTGAAGGCCCCGAGTTTGAAACGACCTGGGCGTTTGGCGCGGAATGCGGCATCGACGACCTGGCGGCGATCATCGAGGCGAACGCGCTCTGCAACGATCTCGGCTTGGACACGATCTCGGCGGGCTCGACGATTGCCTGCGCGATGGAGCTGACCGAAAAGGGGTACATGCACTCGAACCTGCGGTTCGGGCGCGCGGACCTTTTGGCGCAGACCGTCGAAGAAATGGGAGCCCGCCAGGGCGTTGGCGGCGAGCTGACCGACGGGAGCCTCCGTCTTGCCAGGAAATACGGGCACCCAGAGCTTTCGATGAGCGTCAAGGGATTGGAAATGCCTGCCTATGATCCGCGCGGCATGCAGGGCCAGGGCCTGCTGTATGCCACCTCGAACCGGGGCGGCTGTCACATGCGCGGTAATATGCTTGGCCTGGAGGTGCTCGGCCTGCCCAAGCTCATCGACCGCTTTCAAGTCCAGGGCAAGTCGACGTTCGTCATCCTCCATCAGAACATCGCGGCGGCCATCGACTCGTTGGTGCTCTGCAAATTCACGAACATGGGGGTGGCCGAAGAGTATTTTGCCCGCGTGCTGACCGCGGTGACCGGCGTGCCCTACTCGACCGGAGACCTGATTCGCGTGGGAGAGCGCACCTATAACCTGGAGCGTCTCTATAACCTGCGCGAGGGATTCACTGTAGCCGACGACACGCTCCCGCCGCGCCTGTTGAACGAAACGGTGACGGACGGACCGAGCAAGGGCTGGGTGAGCAACCTGGCTCCGATGCTCAAGGAATATTACCGGGGTCGCGGCTGGGACGAACTGGGCGTGCCCAAAAAGCAGAAACTGGAAGATTTGGGACTGGCGAGCCTGGGGGTGGCGCAATGATCGACGAACGAATCTATGAGCAGTTCAAGGAGGTCGGGCGCGATCTCTATGTCCAGAACATGGTCAGTTCGCATGGCGGCAACCTGAGCATGCGCCTGGGCGACCGGGTTATTATCAAACGGCGGGGAGCACAGCTCGGACGATTAAAGATGCATGACCTCATCGAGACCGGTATTGAGAAGAATGACAGCGGCGTGGCCCTCGCCTCGACCGAGCTGCTGGTCCATCGCACCATCTACAAGCAGACGCCGGCGCTTGCCGTCGTGCACTGCCACCCGCGCACCGCAATCGCCTTTTCGCTCTCGCGTGAAGAGTTCGTGCCGATCGACAACGAAGCCTCTTATCTCTTGAAAAAGGTACCGGTCATCTGGGAGGAATTTGCGTCGGGCACACCCGAAATGGCGAACGACCTGGCCAAAATGCTGCAGCAGTACAAGATCGTCATTCTGCGCGGCCACGGTAGCTTTGCCACAGGGCAGACGCTCGACGAAGCCTTTTTCTGGTCGTCGGTCCTCGAAGAGGCGTGCGAGATCGCGCTTGCGGCCAAGATCATTAATGAGCCCTTCCTCGAATATCGCAAGATGAGCGAAGCCTATAACAAGTGGTAGTTCGCAGTTCATAGGGGATATATGCAAGTCCAATTGTTTGTGACCTGCCTGGGCGAGCAGTTCTTTTCGCCCATGCTGCGCGACCTAGTGACGGTGCTGGAGCGGCTCGGCGTTGAGTGCGCCTTCCCCGAGGAGCAGACTTGCTGCGGCCAGCCCTTTTTCAACAGCGGCTTTCAAGCGCAGGCTCGCGATTTGGCGCGCAAATGGATAGAGGTGTTCGATCTCACGGATGGCTATATCGTCTCGCCATCGGGCTCCTGCGTCGATATGGTCCGCGAGTACTATCCCGAGCTTTTTCCCGAGGGGAGCGCCGAGCGGGAGCGGGCGGAGCGGGTCGCGGCGCGCACGTTCGAGTTCACCCAGTTCCTGGTCGACGAGCTCAGGGTGATAGATGTCGGCGCGGTCTATCCGCACCGTGTCACCTACCACGCCTCCTGTCACCTCCTGCGCGGGCTGGGGGCACGCACCGAGGCCAAGCAGCTTTTGCAAGCGGTGCGCAGCCTGGAGTTCGTGCCGCTGACCGACGAAGAGACCTGCTGCGGGTTCGGCGGCAGCTTTAGCGTCATCTATCCCGAGGTGTCCAAAGCGATGATGGAGAACAAGGTGCGGAATATCGAGGCGAGCGGCGCGGAGATGGTGGTCGCATGTGATGCGGGCTGCCTCATGAACATCGCCGGGGGCTTGACAAAGCACAACTCGCCGGTCCGCGCCCTTCACATCGCCCAGATCCTTGCAAGGGGGGAGCATGAGTAACGCGCCCGTCCACATCGATTTTCGCGCCAATGCGCAGCACGTCCCCCCGCACATGCCCGCCTCCGTCCAAAAGGCGACTGCCCGATTCCTGGGTAATCGCGGTGCCCTGGTCCAGCAGTTCGGGCCCGAGTATTGGGAAACACTCCGCCAAGCCGGGCACGAAATTCGGCTGCACGCCATTCAGCATCTCGACTATTACCTCGAACAGCTCGAAGCACAGGTCACGCAGGCGGGTGGTCACGTGCACTGGGCGCGGGATGCGGCCGAGGCGCGCCAGATCGTCCTACGAATCGCGCAGGAGCACGGCGTCCAGCGCGTCGTCAAGGCCAAGAGCATGGCGACCGAAGAGATCGCGCTCAACTACGCGCTCCAGGGCGCCGGCATCCAGGCGCTTGAAACGGATCTGGGCGAGTACATCGTCCAGCTTGCGGGTGAAATGCCCTCGCACATCATTGTCCCTGCCGTCCACCTCACCAAAGAGGGCATCGCCGACCTCTTTCACGAGAAACTGGGGGTCGAGGCCCCGCCTGAGCCGGCCGCGCTCGCCGCCATTGCGCGGACCAGGCTGCGAGAGGAATTCCTCGCGGCGGACATGGGAATCTCGGGCGCCAACTTTATGGTCGCTGAGACGGGGACCATCGTGCTCGTGACGAACGAGGGGAACGGGCGCATGTGCACGACTCTCCCCCCACTCCACGTCGCCGTCGTCGGCATCGACAAGGTCGTGCCCGATATGCAGAGCCTCTCAGTCTTGCTCAAACTGCTCGCCCGCAGCGCCACCGGCCAGAAGATTTCCACCTACACCTCGTTCATCCGCGGTCCCCGGCATGTCGAGGGCGAGAACGGTCCGCAGGAATTTCACCTGGTATTGCTCGACAATGGCCGCACGCGTATCCTGCAGGACGAGCAGAGTCGCGAGACCATGCTCTGCATCCGCTGCGGAGCATGCCTGAACATCTGCCCGGTCTATAACAATGTCGGCGGGCACGCTTATGGCTGGGTCTATTCCGGTCCCATCGGTTCTATTCTCTCACCACAGCTCCTCGGTGGTTCTATCGCCGCTGATCTCCCCTTTGCCTCATCCCTCTGTGGCGCGTGCGCGGATATCTGCCCAGTCAAGATTCCCATCCCGAAAATCCTGCTCCACCTCCGCCACCGCATCGTCGAAGGGGATGAGATCGAACCGCCCTCTGTCTCCCCTGCCATCCAGGCGGGCGTCACGGCGGCTACGCTCGCGTTCGGCACGCCCTGGCTTTACCGGCTCGGCTCGCAAGTGCTGACCTTGGTGAACAAGCCGTTCCAGCGCGGCGGCTGGCTTCCGGCTCTTCCACCGCCCGCTGATCGCTGGACGATGGTCAGGCCCTTCCCTGCCTTTGACGCCACCTTTCGCGGCTGGTGGCACGAACGGACGGGGGAAACGACGCGGGCAGAATCGTGGCGCAAACCGGCGCTCTTTGCAGGCGCGTTCGCGGTGGGGTTTATCATTTCTTGGCTATTGACTCACAAGCGGGGAGACAGGCGATGAACACAAATAGCGCACGGTTAGAGATGCTCGGTCGGGTGCGCGGAGCATTGGACCGGACGCCCCAATCCCCTATCGCCCCGATTCCGCCTACCGCCCGCTTCGCCTCCCGAATCGCAGGTGAGCCAGAGGCCGAGTTGGAGCGGTTCCTGAGCGAAGTGGACAAACTTGGCGGCAAGACTCGCTGCCTGCAAGGACCTGAGGATCTGGCAGCCGCTTTGCAAGCGCTTGTCGCGGCGGAGGGGATCAAAAAGGCGACGCTCTGGCAAACACCCGAGTTGAACGACTGGGGTGTGAGCAACACGCTCCGCACGGGCGGCATTGAGGTTGTCTCGCCCTATGCGCCGAATCGCGAGGTCGCCGCGTGTGACCTCGGCATCACCACTGCCGATTTCGCGCTCCCCGAGACCGGGACGCTGGTCCTGCGTTCGATTGCCGACAAACCACGCACGGTCTCGCTCCTCCCGCGTGTCCACCTCGCTATCGTCAATCGAGCGATGCTACGCGCCGATCTGCATCAGGTGTTTGAAGAGACGCATGGAGAGGGGTATTTCGTCTTTATCACCGGTCCAAGCCGCACCTCCGACATTGAGCTCACTCTCACCATCGGCGTCCACGGCCCGCAGACGCTTCACGTGTGGGTGCTGCCATAGATCAAGCTGCAAACTCCATGTCTCGGGCGCAACCCTAGCGCATATTTGTACTCGGCCGGGTAAATAACGAATCATGATCTTATGCATTAATGCGAATGCGGCAATCGACAAGACGGTTATCGTCCGTAATTTTCATCTCGACGACATTCAACGACCTGAGCAGGTGCTCGCCATACCGGGAGGAAAGGGCATAAATGTCGCCCGTGCTCTTAAACTGTTGGGCGACATACCGGTCGTTTCAGGCTGGGTGGGTGGATATGCGGGGCAGTTTATTGAGGATGGGCTCAAGGGCGAAGGCATCCAGCTGGCGCTAGTTCATACGACACATGAATCTCGCACCTGTCTTTCGATACTCGACCCGGAAAATAACACACTGACTGAGTTGTATGAAAAAGGCGACCCCATCACGCCTGACAAGATCGATGAGTTCACTCGCCAATTTGAAAGGACCATTGGCCAGTATGCGGCAGTGACCTGTTCCGGCAGCCTGCCTCCTGGCGTGCAGACCGATTTTTATGCGCGATTGCTCGAAATCTCGCAGACGGCGGGCGTCCCTGGCTTGCTCGATTCGAGCGGCGAACCGCTCAAGCGGGGGCTCGCCGGACACCCAATTCTCGTCAAGCCTAACTGCCGTGAATTGGCCGAGTTGGTCGGACGCGAGCTGCCCTCGATTGAACATGTTAGGGCGGCTGCAATTGAAGTTGCCACCGCGCACGACACTCAAGTTGTCGTCTCACTAGGTGGAGAGGGTGCACTTGCCACGGACGGTTCTCTGACCTTGCATCTCCAACCGCCCAGGGTCATGATCAAGAGCGCTGTCGGTTCAGGAGATTGTCTCCTCGCGGGCATCGCCTATGGCTTGGTGCACAACTTTTCACTACAGGAGGCGGTCAAGTATGGGGTGGCTGCTGGCACTGCGAATGCCCTGACCATCGGCGCGGGCAACTTTACCCTAAAAGATTTTCACAACATTCTTTCTCAGGTTACCATCACTCACTAACAAGAACAGACAGGATGAGAAATATGCGACAACTTTCCCCAGGTAAATTCAGAGGGCTTCAGCAGGCCGCCACCCCGCGTGGGGTTTTTGCCATCCTTGCACTCGATCACCGCAATAGCCTCCGCCAATAGCGCTTCAAGCGTGGCAGAGGGTTTGCGCCCTGGTACGCCGATAAAGCCAGCACATATACTGCGCCGCCGAAAATGACCCTTATGTACTAGAGCCCAATTGCCTATTTCCTTCCCATAAGTATCACCAGTCCCCTTTTTTGTCTCGTGCGCCCCACTTTTTCTATTGACTTTGTCATTTGCTTCTGCTAATCTATGACAGCGCTGTCTGACAGCGCTGTCATTCCGTCCCGTTAGCCCTCCCATTCGAAAGGCAGGTCTCATTGTCTACAACCCTACAAGACGTCGCCAAAAAAGCGGGCGTTTCCATGAAGACGGTGTCCCGCGTTGTCAACAAGGAAAAAAACGTCGCGGAAGAAACGCGGCAGCAGGTTCTCCGGGTTATCGAGGAATTGGGCTATGTGCCGCACGTCCAGGCCCAGCGCCTGGCCTCCGGCAAAACCCGGTCCATCGTGCTGCACTATCCCCTGTCCAACCCTACCCTGTTCTCGAACATGATCGAAATGAATTTCATCACCGGCATTGCGCTGGGGGCGGCCGAGGAAGAATATTATTTTAGTTTGATGACCGGGCCGCTCACCTCGGCCGGGCTGATGAAACTATGTCGCGGCGCGCAGGCCGACGGAATTGTCCTGATGCAAGTTGCCGTCCAGGACTGGCGCGTGGAACTGCTTAGAGCGAATGAATATCCCTTTGTAATGATCGGTCGCTGCGCCAATGCCGACGGATTGAGTTTTATCGACCTGGATTTCGAAAATGCAGTGGTGGAGGCGTTCGCCCATTTGATCGGGCTGGGGCACCGCGAGATCGGTTTCCTGACCTTTCCGCAAGAGTGGCGCGCCAAAGGAATCGGCGTCGCCGTCTATTCCCTGCAAGGGTTCAAAAGCGCGGCCAAACGCTTCAAGATCAAGCCCGTGTATCGAGAAATCGACCTGAGCGTCAAAGGGGCCTATTCGGCGGCCAGGACCCTGTTGGAGGAAAACCCCCGCCTCACCGCGTTTGTGACTGTCCATAATACGCAGGCCGTCGGCGTCATGACGGCCTTGCAGGAACGGAATCGCAAGGTTCCTGACGATTGTTCCATCATGAGCGTCCCGGTCGGCGATGAGGCGGAATTGATCATCCCACCGCTGACAGGCATCGAATGGTCCACCCACGAGACCGGGCATCATGCCGCCAAGATGCTGATTCGAGAATTGAAAGGCGACAGCTCCGGGCCCGAGCAGGTCCTTGTACCGCCCAGGCTCAAAGTTCGCAGCAGTACGGCTCCGCCGCCCCGTTAGCAAGTGTAAGTGCAAGAGAGGGAGGACAAAAGAATTCTTGAGGGGTCGATTCCCCCACCCGATTCGATTGCCTATTTCGCTTGCAACCGCAAGCTCCATCCTTGAAGGAGGAGGAAGACCGTGTCTATCAAAAAGCTCGTTCCAATCATTTTCCTGGCTGCCATGATCGCCGCTTTGGCAGCGTGCTCTGCCGCAACTCCGGCCCCGGCCGTCGTTCAGACGGTCGTGTCACAACAGACAGTCGTGTCACAACAGACGGTCGTCGTGAAAGAGACCGTTGCGCCGCAAGTGGTAACCGCCACGCCTGCGCCCACCTCAAGCCCTTATGACGACAACGCTCCCATCACGGTCTGGATTGACGCGGACCGCCAACCCGCCTTCGACGCCTATGTTAAAGCGCATCCAGACAAAGCCTCGCTCCTCAAGGCGGTGACTGTGGACCGTGAGCAGTTCCCGGCCAAAGTCCTGCTGTTCAACAATACCAACCAGGGCTGGCCGGATGTGGTCTTTGCGGAACCGCGGCTGGTCGGTCGGGTGGCTGACGACGCGCACCACTTCCCGCTCGATCTCAAGCCCTGGGTATCTGCCGACGTACTCGGCGGTTATGCCGGCATGGATGGCTGCACCTTCGGCGGCAAGGTCTTCTGCCTGCGCAATGACCTGGCCATGTTTGTGTTCTACTATAACAAGCCGCTCATGGACAAATTCGGCTATACCGTTCCCACCACGTGGGAGGAATATCAAGACCTCAGCGACAAGTTAGCCAAGGATCATCCCGGCTACTATCTGGGAACCTGGGGTGATGGCTGGACGTTCATCAGCTATTTTGACGCCAGCGGCTGTCCCTCGCACGAGTTGGTGAATGACTCCGAGATCAAGATCGATATGACCGACCCACGCTGCCTCCGCGCGGCCAAGCTGGTCGACCACATGCTGGCCAATGGCACGCTGTTCAACACGGATTACTTTAGCGCTGAATTCGCCAAGGTCGTCTCGGATAACAAGTTGCTGGGAATGCCGGGCCCGGCCTGGATGTTCGGCGTCTTTGGCGGTAACGACAAGAGTACCTGGTACAAGACCTCTGACCATCAACTCGGGGTTGCCAACCCGCTGAAGTGGAAAGATGATGCTAACGCCACTACTCCGGCCATGGGCGGCGCGGCTTGGACCGTCTCTGCCCATACGAAGAATCCCAAGCTGGCTGTGGACTTTGCCCAGTGGGTCACCACTGACCCGGGTTTCTGGAAGGGGACCACCAATTTCCCGGCGTACAAACCCATCCAGAATCTGTGGCAGGCCGCGGTGTCGAGCAACCCGCTCTTCGCCAACGATCCTTTCCCGGTCTACCAGCAAGCTGCCACCGAGATTTCGCCGCTGGACAAGTGGCCTCGGTTCGACCTCATCGCGCCGCTTAGTGATGCTGTCAAAACGGGGTTGACGGACAAAAAGACAGTCCAATCGATTCTGCCTGATGTGGCGGCCAAGCTGTCCCCGCTCGCGCAAGACCAGGGGTACCAAGTCGACGCACCCAAGTAGGAGTGTATTGGAAAATGTGAGAGGGTCTAGAGACTCTCTCACACAGGTCAAGGCGGGGCGCGTTTCGGACAGGCAAGGTTTACAGAAATGCGCCCTGCCCTCTATCTTGCTTCTGGCAAGATGCGGGCCACAGGAGTTTTTCCATGACGAATCAAACGGCATCTCTCCCTCTTTTGCCTTTGGCGAGCAAGCGAAGTGTTCCAGGTTTTTCCCGCTGGCGGCGGCATTTGACTTCCTATCTGTTCGCGTTGCCCTATCTCCTGGTTATGGTGGCTTTTGGCCTGGGTCCGGGTCTCTACGCCCTGTTGATCAGTTTCGCTGATTTCAAGACCGGTTTGCCCAAGTATTTTGCAGCGGGGTTTAGCAACTATCTGGCCGTTTTCAAAGAGTTTCGCTTCACCTTTACTTTTGTCAACATTGGCGAGTTCCTGGTGATCTCGGTGCCGCTCGGGATCGCTATGGTCGTCATATTGGCGCTATTGTTGCAAATGCGCCCCGGGCGGTTGACAACAGCCTTACGGACTCTCTATTTCGTATCTGGCGCAGTAACGGGGCCCGTATTGGTGTTGGTTGTTATTTTCATGCTGGATCCCAGTATCAGCCCCTTTCAGGCTCTGCTGAAGGGTATGGGCTTTAAACTGACGAATGATGTCATCTTTCCCGGCAGTTTGCCCATCATTTTCACCCTCATGGGCTTTTTTGCCGGCGCCGGATTGTGGATTGCAATCCAATATGGGGCGCTGCAAGCCATTTCGACGGAAGTGATAGAGGCCGCCACCTTGGATGGTTGCAATGCCTGGCAAAAAGTGCTGTACATCAAATTGCCGCTCATCCGTCCCTATATCATTTATCAATTTATTCTGATCTTTGCCGGGAATGTGCAATTATTCGTGGAACCACAGATTTTGGGCGGCGGCAACAACCTCGGCGTTGGCGGTAATGTACCCGCGGTCTGGTCGCCGAATCAATTGGCCTACAACTTTGCCTTTGAGAAGGGAAACTTTGGCGCCACGTCTGCGCTTTCGCTGATATTGCTAGTGATTGGGTTGGGAGCCGCGTATATGATCATCCGCTGGACCGGTTTTTTCAATATCGAGGATTAGGGAGAGTGACCCATGTCTAGAATGGATACCCCGCTCATAGATTCTCGCCCGGCTCTCCTGTCAAGATGGGGACGTTTTTGGATGAGAACTGCCGGCGATATGGGAATATTAGGTTTTGGGCTGCGCTGGGGGGTGCTGTTGCTGTTTGCTGCATATTTCGTTATCCCCCTGCTCTGGCTCGTGTTGGCGACTTCCAAAAGTGCACCGCAACTTTTAGAGCTACCCCCTCTGGCCTTTGGCTCGTTCCAACGTATTCAGGAAGCATGGCAGAGAATTATAGAGTATCAGAAGGGCGAAGTGCTCACATGGGCGTTCAATTCGATTACCTACGCAATCGGGGGATTGGTCCTATCCTTAGCCAGTTGCATACCTGCGGGATACATTCTAGCCGTTGCGCGCTTTCCCGGCCGTCGCCTATTGCTTTGGTTGACATTGATTACCATGTTGCTGCCACCCTCGGCTCTGGTATTGCCTATGTTTATGGAGCTGAATCTGGCGCATTTGGTCAACACCCAATGGGCCGTCATTTTGCCGGCAGCCTTTTTCCCCTTCGGGACCTACTTGACCTATATCTATTACGCCTCCAGCCTGCCGCGAGACCTGCTCGACGCGGCGCGGGTTGACGGTTGTTCTGAAGTGGACTTGTTCAGGCATATTGCCTTGCCGCTCGCCACCCCATTGCTAGGCTTGCTGGCGTTCATCAATTTCAACACGAATTGGAGCAACTTTTTCGGCCCCTATGTCTTTTTGAATGACGATCGGCTTTTCAACCTGCCGGTTGGGCTTCAGCAATTTGTCGCGGCCACCTCCGCCCTCCGTCCCGGCTTTAACCCCAGCCCCGGCGTCATGGTTGGCTATCAACAAGCCGAAATCGCCTTGTTCGGTCTAATCCTGATTGTGCCCGTGGCGATTGTATTTCTGTTCGCGCAACGGTACGTCATTGGCGGCGCTTTTACCGGTTCGGTTAAGGGGTGATAGGTCCCTGTTCCTCATGACGAAATAGAACCATACGGAGAAACGTTCGCCGATGAATGACATTTCAGTCCGAGACTGTGGCGCAAAAGGCGATGGCGTGACGCTGGATACCGCCGCCATCCAATCGGCTATCGATTCCTGCACCGGCCAGGGCGGCGGCGCCGTCTATCTGCCTCCGGGCGACTATTTGACCGGCACGATTACGCTTCGGGATAACGTCACCCTGCACGTGGGGCCAAACGCCCGCCTGCTCGGCAGCACCTCTCTGGCCGATTACCCGCGCCTGCGGCGCCCGGGGGAGACGGGTGACTATCTCGAACATCTCAGCAGTTGTCTCGTCACTGCTTACGGGGCGCATCATATTGCGCTGACCGGCGAAGGGAGCATCGACGGCCAGGGCGCAGGCTTTCCGTACGGCGCGGAAAACTATAACTTTGAGGATCAATCGCTCGCTTCTAATCAAGAGTCATTCGACCGCCCCACGTTGATCCGGTTCACCGATTGCCACGATGTCACCGTCAGCAACCTCACGCTCCAGCACGCGGCTTCGTGGTGCTGCAACCTGGAACGCTGCAAGGAAATGCGCATCCACGGCGTACACCTGGTCAACCGCGCCAACCAGAACAACGACGGCATTGACCTGACCTCGTGCGAAGATGTGATGATCTCCGATTGCCACATTGACTGCGGCGATGACGCCATCGCGTTCAAGCAGGGCGCCCTCCGCATCGTGGTCACCAACTGCGTCATCAGCACCCGCTGGGCCGCCATCCGCTTCGGCCCCGAATCCCTCGGCGTATTTCGCGATATCGCCGTCTCGAATTGCGTGATTTATGACACCTATGGCGCCGGCATCAAAATCCAGGAGGTCGAAGGCGGCGTGATGGAAAACATCAGCTTTGACAATCTGGTGATGAACCACGTCACCGGTCCCATCTCGCTGCGCCTGGGCGGCTATTTGGGCTGGCGGCAAGAGCGCAAGGAATCGCTGCCCATCGGGGTTCTGCGCAACATCCGCTTTAGCAACATCCAAGCCACCGTAGCCGATAATGCCTACCCGCTCCCACACGAAGTGCCCGCTTTTCCCGGCGAAAAACTGTCGTGCCTCAACCTCACCGGCGTACCGGGCCATTTCGTCGAGAATGTCGCTTTCAGCGGGCTGCACTTGATCTTCCCCGGCGGCGGTACCGACCAAGACGCGCAGCGAATCGTCCCCGAGCTGCGCGATCGCTACCCCGAATATCACATGTTTGGCAGGCTGCCAGCCTATGGGATTTATCTCCGGCATGTTCAAGGCGTGACCCTTGAAGATGTTACTCTCGACACTGCCACACGCGACCTGCGCCCGGCGCTGGTCGGCGAAGATGTGCAAGACCTGGAGCTTGCCAACTTGCGCGCGACCGGGACCGGCTCGGTAGCGCTGCTGCGTCTGCGCGACGCGCGCCAGGTTTACCTGCACGGTTGCCGCCCGCTAAACGATGTAGCCCTTTTCCTGAGCGTGGAAGGCTCAAGTCAAGACATTTTGTTGCAGGCCAACGATTTGCGCCGAGCCGGTCAAACCTGCGCCGTGAGCGAGGGTGCGCCGGTTGAGGCTATCATCCAAGCCTAATTAAACCCAATGCCTATCCTAAATTACCAAACCCAGCCCGATGGGCTGCTGATCGAGAGCGATCGGGGACGGCTGATGCTGACCGTCTATTCATCCCACGCGATCCGGGTACGATACACTCTGCATTCCGAGTTCGGCAACCAGCCAAGCTTGATGGTCATCGCCCGGTCAGATGAACAGGTTCATTTTGATGTCGGTGAGACCACAAGCAGTCTGCTGTTTTCAACTGCCGATCTGATGATAGAGATCAACCGGCAGACACTTGCTTTTTCATACCGCGATGCCGCCGGGTGCTTGCTGACCCGGGAACCGGAGCGCGGTGGCAAGACACTTGAATCGGTCGATGTAGCCGTCTCCGTTTTTGATGAGGCGACGATCACCGAAGACAATGAAAACGTCGACGGCGTGCGTATGCGCGCCGGGAATGTGCGCAGGGTGGTCGCCCGCCAGGCCTATCACACCAAGCTCGAATTTGAATGGGCGGACGGTGAAGCGTTGTACGGGCTAGGATCACATGAGGAAGGAATGCTGAACCTGCGAGGCCAGCACCAATACCTATACCAGGAGAACATGAAGGTCGTTGTCCCCGTGCTTGTCTCGACGCGCGGGTATGGCATTCTCCTGGATAGTTATTCGCTGATGACCTTTCATGACGATGCTTTTGGCTCGTACCTTTGGACGGATGTGGATGATGAACTGGACTATTACTTTATTTACGGTCCCGAGTTTGATCAAATTGTGCACCAATTACGGCGCTTGACCGGACCGGCGCCTATGCTGCCCAAATGGGCATTTGGATATATCCAGTCCAAGGAAAGATATACCGCACAGGCAGAACTGATCGAAATTGTTCGCGAATATCGCACCCGACGGCTGCCGCTCGACTGTATTGTCCAGGATTGGAAATCGTGGACCAGCGATTTATGGGGGCAAAAGTCATTGGACCCAGACCGGTTTCCAAACCCGCGACAGATGATGGAGGAGCTGCACGAACTGAACGTGCGGCTAATGATTTCCATCTGGCCGACCTTACGTCCCGGGGGCACGGACTGGTCCGAACTGCATGCCCATGGTTTCCTGTTGGGAAACCAGGCCACGTATGATGCCTTTAACCCCGCGGCCCGCGCCTGTTACTGGGAACAAGCCAACGCGGGCTTATTCGCGCAAGGCATCGATGCCTGGTGGTGCGACTGCACGGAACCGTTTGAGGCCGATTGGCAGGGCGCGTGCAAGCCGGAACCGGAAGAGCGGATGCGAATCAATGTCCAAGAGGCCAAAAACTATATGGACCCCGAGCTGATCAACGCCTATTCCTTACTCCACTCCAGGGGAATCTATAAAGGCCAACGGACGATTACAGGGAACAAACGCGTGGTGAACCTGACCCGCTCGGCCTACGCCGGGCAGCAGCGCTATGCGACCATTACCTGGTCGGGAGATGTTGCGGCTACCTGGGAAACGCTGCGTCGCCAAATTCCGGCCGGGCTCAATTTCTGCGCGACCGGCCTGCCCTACTGGACATCGGATATTGGAGCTTTCTTTGTCAAGCGAAAGCCCGACCTTTGGTTCTGGTGCGGGGACTATGACGGAGGTGTGGAGGATCTGGGCTATCGCGAGCTGTACGTGCGCTGGTTCCAGTATGGCGCTTTTCTACCGATGTTCCGTGCGCATGGTACAGATACCCCGCGCGAAATCTGGCGGTTTGGCAATCCCGGAGAGCCGGTGTTCGACGCGCTCGTCAAGTATCTGCGGCTGCGCTACCGCTTGATACCCTATCTTTACTCCCTGGCCAGCCAGGTCACGCATCAAGACTATACAATGCTGCGGGCGCTGCCTTTCGATTTCAGGCATGACCCCAACATATACGATATCGACGACCAATACATGTTTGGTCCCGCTTTTCTCGTGTGCCCAGTGACGAGGCCCATGTATTATACGGCGAATTCCACTTTGTTGGAGGGCGTGAAGAAAACGCGTCTTGTCTATTTACCAACGGGGAGCGATTGGTACGATTTCTGGACAGGGGAACGCTATTCGGGTGGACAAACGATCCTGGCCAATGCGCCTCTAGAGACGATGCCTCTGTATGTACGCTCAGGATCGATCATTCCGATCAGTCCTGAAATTCAATTTACCGGCGATCAGCCAGGCGCTCCAGTCGAATTGTGGGTTTATCCCGGCCGAGACGGTGATTTTACACTGTACGAAGATGAAGGGGACAATTACAATTACGAACAGGGCAGTTTCGCGACGATTCGCCTCGTCTGGGATGACAGCACGCGCCAACTGACTATCGACAATCGTCAGGGCAGCTATCCCGGGATGCAGACATCAAGGGTATTTCGGGTGGTCCAGGGCATCGGAAAATCCTTTGATCCGCTGGCCCTAGCACCGCCGGATGCTCGAACGGCTATTTATGAGGGACAAAGAATCGCGGTCGAGTTTTGAATGGAGGGGTAAGGGCAACAAATTCCACACCTTTTTGAAACAACACGGTTTTATCAGGTGTAATTGGGGCCGACAACGTTGTCGTCATGGTTTATGTGAACCGTGGCGATAGGGTTTGAGGTAGGGGCAGTCTTCTCCTCCACTGCCCCTTTTTTACCTCCTCCTCGCTCTACCGTAATCCTGGCAAGATTACAAGATACCTGTCGTAAATGGCGCTCCCTCTTCAAAAAAAGCCTGACCGGTCGGCTTTGGGTAGAAAATTGCGGGATTGCCCAAGACCTGATGGAGGATCAACGCCACACCGCCCATCAAACAGGCATCGAGTTGGAATGCCGAGAGCTTGATCTCGACACTCTCTCGTGTGGTGGGCAGAGCACGAAGGTTCACTTCGTATTGGGCCCGCGGGAGAATATACGAGCCCATCGCGCTGAGGACCCCGCCGAGCACGATCAGATTTGGGTCCAGAGCATTGATCAGGTTGGCAATGCCGATACCGAGATAGCGCCCGACCTCGGCCAACGCAATGAGTACAGCCGGTTCACCCCGCGCCGCCGCTTGCAGAACCTGCTCTATCTGAATCGCCGCCGGATCACCATTGCACAGGGAAAGCAAAATCGGGGCGCGGTTCTCGCGAGCAGCTTGGCGCACGCTTTGAAGGATCGCCCGTGGGCCGATCAGGGTCTCCCAACACCCCCGATTACCGCAATTGCACACGGGACCATCCGGCTCAAGCGTCATGTGCCCTATTTCGCCGGCAAAGCCGCGTGCGCCGCCACGTAACTTGCCATCAATGACCAGTCCTCCGCCGAGGCCCACCCCCGCGCTCAGGTAGACAAAATTGTCCACCTGCTTTGCCACACCCAACATGTGCTCGCCTAGCGCCGCGGCATCTGCTTCGTTTTCTTCAATAACCAGCGTGCCAAAGCGCGTGCGCCACATATCCCGGATCGGCACATTGTGCCAACCGAGGTTAGGGGCAAACAGGAGCGTGCCCGTGCGGTGATCCACCAAGCCCGGCAACCCGACCCCCAGGCCGAACAGACGGCAGGTGCATTGCTTCGAGTACTCGATGGCCTCCTGAACTAACCGCTCACTCTGCTCTAGCACTTGTTCCTGACTGGCCTCGGCCAGCGGTCTGCCCTCATCGGTCATCTCAACCTTCCGCCGCCAGATTACGTTGGCTTTCATGTCCGCGACGACGGCCGACACAAATCCGACGCCGAGCTCGATGCCAATGATCCGCCCTGCATCGGCGTTAATGTCCAGCAGGACACCTGGGCGTCCAAGGTGATCGCTTGAAACGCCGCTCTCTTTGACCAGTCCCCATACTTGCAATTGGACAAGAAGATTGCCGACCGTGCTCTTGTTCAAGCCACTGAGCTCAGCCAGATCGGCGCGCGAGATCTCCCTGCCTGCTTCCCACAAATAACTCAGGACGATGGCAAGGTTGCGCTCCCGCACCCAATTCTGATCACCCGTGCGATATTGCTTCCTCAATTCAATTCTGCTTCCACCTTAAAAATCGGCTGTAGCGCAGGATACAGTGACCGATAGAGCTCGTAGAATTGCTCATATCGTCTGACATTTTCAGGAATCGGCAGCGTGCAGTCGGTCACGCGTATCGTCTGCGCAACTGCTTCTTCCACGGAGGCAAAGACCTGCGCGCCAACACCCGCGAGCAACGCCGCGCCAAAAGCTGCGCCCTCCGTCACATTGACCAGCACCAATTCGGCGCCAAACACGTCCGCTTGAATCTGGCGCCATAGTGGACTCTTGGCGCCGCCGCCGCTCGCACGAACTTGATTGATCGGAACATCCAGGCTCTTGACCAACTCGAGACTGTCGCGCAGACCGAACGATACCCCTTCAAGCACCGAGCGCACCATGTGCTGTTTCCCATGGCGAACCGTCAGGCCGACGAACGCGCCGCGTGCCTGGGGATCGGAGTACGGAGTCCGTTCACCGGTGAGGTAAGGTAGAAACAGCAATCCTTCGCTGCCGACCGGCGCCCGCGCCGCCTCGCGCGTGAGCAAGTCATAGGGATCGTCGCCCGTCAGACGTGCCGTGGCTCGCTCCAGCTCGCCGAGGTTATCGCGCAGCCACCGGAAGGATCCGCCCGCAGACAGCATCACACCCATCACATGCCATTTGCCCGGAACCGCGTGGCAGAACGCATGCAACCGTCCTTGCGCGTCGGCCGCGTGTTTTTCCGAGTGGGCGAACACGACACCTGAGGTTCCTGATGTGACGGAGATAATACCAGGTTGCACGATGCCGCTGCCTACCGCTTGTGCGGCTTGATCGCCTCCCCCACCGACGACGGGTGTGCCGGCGAGCAAGCCCGTCACCTGCGCGGCGACTGCGCTAATCCGCCCCGATACTTCTGGAGATTCCGTGCAGCCCGGCAACCAGTCGCCAGGAATGTCTAGCGTGTGCAGGACCGCTTCCGACCAACGTCGATTTGCCACATCGAACAGCAGCGTGCCCGAGGCATCCGAGACCTCGGTCGCATACTCGCCGGTAAGGCGGTATCGAACATAATCTTTCGGCAGTAGCACCTGTGCGACATGCGCATAGACATCGGGTTCATTCTCGCGCACCCACACAATCTTGGGAGCGGTAAAGCCCGGCAAGACCTGGTTACCCGTCAGCGCGATGAGCTTCGCGAGCCCGCCGACCTTTTCCGTAATCTCCGCGCATTGCGCAGCCGTACGCTGATCGTTCCATAGGATCGCCGGCCGCAGGACCTGGCCCGATCTATCCAACAGCACCAGCCCATGCATCTGTCCCGTCAAGCCGATGGCACTCACGTCTTTGCCGGTCAGATTGGCTTGCGCGAGCGCGGCGCGGATGCTCGCACAGGCGCCGTCCCACCAATCAAGCGGGTCTTGCTCTGACCAGAGTGGGCGGGGAGTGGACAGCGCATACTCTGTCGTCGAGCTCGCCGCCACATTTCCGCGCTCGTCGATTAATAGTGCTTTCGCACCCGTGGTTGAAACATCGATGCCGAGTAGGTACGCCATGACACAACGCTCCGAACCACTAGCCTCGTTGCATCTCAGGAAGCGGAGAGAGCCTTTCGGGGTGAGCGGCGCGGGCGCGAATCAGATAGGCTTCGATCCAGCCGCGCGCTCGATCAGGGTGCTCAGTTGCCCATAGCACCTTTTCGTGATCCAGCTCATTGATCCGGTCGTTTGCAGCGCGAATTGCATCCATATTGTTGCGGAGCGCAACCTGCACGGGCATCCGCTCCGGATTGATATCAATGCCGAAATAGCCGCGATAGCCGTACATCTTGAGGGCATACAGCGCCGCTTCCAATTGCTCCGGCGCGATGACGCCGACGTTCAGATCTTGATCATAATTGCCGGGCGGCTGGCTGTTCCAGTGAGAGTGGAAGAGTCGCCCATACTCCATCGCCAGGCTAAAGGCGTAGGGAAGGTCTTCGTACGCCATCAACATGTGTCCCACTTCGGGATTCATTCCAACAAGCGCGTGACCCTCCGCCAGGAGTTGATGGTTCGCCGGATGTCGTAGGCTCGCCTCGACTTTGTGTCCGAGCAAAATGCCTTCCGGGGTAGTGCCATAGAGAATATGGCCGCGTGGTTCGTACGGCTTCGGTTCAAACGCGATCCGTACGCCGGGGACGGCGTCCATCGACTCGGCGAGGCCTTCGGCGAACCGATCACGCGCCGCGTAGAAATCCATCCCGAAAGGATTCTCGTACCCATCAATCCCGGGCCAGACGACCGCAAAGTCAGTCTTGAGTTCCTGGTTCAGCTCGAACGCTTGCTTTGTGCGTTCAATGGCTGTCCGGCGGATCTGGGGCAACGGGGAGCTGAGCGCACCCCACTCGAAATCGGCATCGAAAAACAAAAGCGGGATCACCGTTAAAACGCGAATACCGGTGTCCTGCACGAATTGCTTCCAGAGCTCGAGATTGCTCTCGTTGATCTCGTTGGGGTAATGTGCTTCCATCGCGCACAGGCCGATCTCCTTCATTGTAGCCGCAATGTCGAGCCGAGCAGGGATGTCAAGGGCAGGGGTATAGCGATCGTGGAAGCGTCCCCCACCGGGTGCAAAGTACCAAATCCCGGCGGAGAATTTGAGGTCAAGCCTAAAAGACTGCATGTGCGCCAGAAATTCTTCAGTCGTGCGCCGTACTGCTTGCGTACGATGGTCTACGAACGGCATAGCGTACCCCTCCTCAGGAGGATAGACTGCGAGAGTGTTCTGTCAGCTAACAGACCCAGGGCTTTCAAATAGGAGTTAGTTGTGTGGATAACAAAAATAAGCCTTTTTTTCATGGGCCATCAAAATAATTATACACATCAATGGCTGTCCTTGTCAAGCATCAAACACCAATTTTGGGACAGATTTCAACTTCACAGACGATTTCAGTACCGTACACTTTAGCTGCATAGTTACTCGGGCATCTGAAATCTCATGGGAATCGCTTTGCCTTCATTCAAGAAATAGTCGAGTAGCCGCAACCCGAGATGAAATAGGCTGAGATCGCAGCGGTCCGTGCGATGCACGAACTGGCGCCATTCGTCGCTCAGGGCGAGGACACCCAAGTAGATGATCCAAATATAGAGGGTAGGACCAAGGATTGGTTGATTACGTTTTGCAAGCGATCTGCATCGGCTCGCCCAAGCCGATGCGTGAAAAAGCGTAACCAACCGGAAGTTGATTACGCTTACCGGCTGGAAACTCCACCTTCGCTATAATCGAAGTACCCCACTTCAATTGTTAGGCGAAAGGAGAGGACCCATGACCAGCCAACCTATTGTAACCCAACTCCCGTTGCTGCCAAGTGCGTTGTTGCCGCCACAAAAGGCCGCAAATCAGCGCACGTTACACACGTACTGGCAACACCCGGAACAATTGCCACCCTTTGTGGCGCAATGTCCTACGGCCCGGCGCTACCTCGACTTGTTCGGGCCTCTGCCCTGGGCCGACTTGCCCGAGCGCGACCTGCAACGACGCTGGCGCTTTCCAGCAATCCCATTTCGGGCGTGTGTCCTCGCCGAGTTGATTCAACTGGAAGAAGGCTTTGCCACGCTGCACGCCCTGCGGCGCTTCCTGCGCGAGCATCCCAGTATCCTATGGCTGCTCGGCTTGCCGCTCTATCCCGCCGCACGCGAACCCCTCGGTTTCAATACCCGCCACAGCTTGCCCACCCAACGGCACATGACGCGCATGCTGCGGCAACTGCCCAATGCGGCCTTGCAAGCTTTACTGACTGCAAGTGTCCAAGTGATTCGCACGACCTTGGCGGACCAACAGGTCGCCTGGGGCGAGTGCGTCTCCGTGGACACCAAGCATATTCTCGCCTGGGTCAAAGAGAACAACCCCAAAGCCTACGTCAAGCAGCGCTTCAACAAAGCGCATCAACCGACCGGTCATCACGATTGTCTGCTCGGCTGCAAACGGCGCCATAACCAGATACGGGTTCCCGCTACGCCCACCCGCAACCCCGTCCCGGCGCAGACCGTCAGCGTTGGCGAATACTACTGGGGCTATGGCTCTGGGATTGTCGTGACCAAGGTTCCTGACTGGGGCGAGTTTGTCCTGGCTGAACTCACGCAGCCCTTTGATCACAGCGATGTCAGCTACTTTTTCCCCTTGATGCGCCAAACGGCCGCCCGCTTGGGCGACAAACCGCGCTTTGGGACCTTCGATGCGGCGTTCGATGCCTGGTATGTTTACGCCTATTTTTACCGTGAAAATGACCCGGCCGGCGGCTTGGCGGCGGTGCCGTTCTCGGAGAAAGGTGGCTACAAGGCCAACGGGCGACAATTCACCGCCGAGGGGTTGCCCCTCTGCAAGGCCGGTCTCGCCATGCCGCTCAAACTCACCTTCACGGATCGGACCAAGGATTTGATTGAACACGAGCGCGGCCGGTATGTCTGTCCGCTGCGGTTTCCACAACCCACGGGGCAACGCGGCCCCATCCACCACGCCAACTGGAAACGCGGGGGTTGCCTCGTCGAGATGCCGACGAGCATCGGGGCGCGCCTGCGCTATACCCTCGATCGCGGGAGTGCCATTTACAAGTCCCTCTATCGCCAACGCACCGCGGTCGAACGCATCAATTCCCCAGCGGTTGCCCTCGGGATTGAACGGCCCCACTTGCGCAGCGGGACGGCCATCGCGAATCGCAATACCCTGATCTACCTGCTGATCAATTTACGCTTCCTTCAACGTGTCCGACAGCGCCAGCACGAAACGGAATGAGTTGTGAAAGAGCGAACGGTACCCGAAAGCGTAATCAACCATGGGGTTGGTTACGCTTTTTTCGTCTGCGGACCACAGGCCAGCGTAATCAACCAGGCTTGGTCCTACCCTCCATATGGGATCCGAACTCCGCAGTGAACGAAATGGGCAGTGAGGGGCAAGAATACGCGAAAAGCGAGGAGTGTCAAGCGAACGCACGGCATCGATGCGGGTGATCCGCACGCTAGCGAATTATCCACCGTATCCGATAGGAGCACCCATATGCTATAATACGCCCAGTACGGGGCACCGTGCCCCTATATGCTTGAGCAGAGGGAGATACATCCGGTGTCCACACGAGAATCGCGTGGAGTGCGGCCACGCATGCACCTGCCGGCGCGCTGGCTGAGTTGGGTCGTCTTAATCACCCTGGGTACGATCTGGGGTGCTTCCTACTTGTTCATCAAAGTCGGTGTGAGCCAAATCACGCCGATAACATTTGTTGCCGGGCGGGTGACGATCGCCGCATTCACCGTTGCGGTGATGCTGCTGGTATCGGGCCGGCCTAAACGGTCAAGCGCAGAGCGTAGAAATCTGGGACCCTCCAGCAAGGTGGGCGGCGCAGAGATCGGGCCGTTGACCTTTGTCGCGGGGCGGGTGTCGATTGCGGCGGTCACCGTCGCAATCGTGCTGCTGGCGCGCCGCGAGCGGTTTCCGGCGCGTCGGCGTGCGCTGTGGTGGCCGCTGGTGGTGATGGGGCTGACCAACGGGGTAATCCCCTACGTGCTGATTACGTGGGGCGAGACCCAGATCTCGAGCGGCCTTGCCGGCATCCTGGTCGCCACCATGCCCATTTTCACAATGCTCTTTGCGCACTGGATGACGCACGACGAAAAACTGAACCGGAACAAGTTGATCGGCATCGGCATCGGCTTTGCGGGTGTGGTCCTGCTTTTCCTTCCCGACTTGCAGAACGGGATCACCCTGTCGCTCATCGGGACCCTGGTGACGGTGGTGGCGGCGGTCAGCTATGGCTTTGCAACCGCCTTTGCGCATCGCTATATCAAGGGGGTTTCCAACCTGGGCGCCGAGTTCGGGCAGATGCTGAGCGCCACGGTGATTCTCGTGCCGCTGAGCCTGGCGCTCGACCACCCGTGGACCCTGCACCCGTCAATGCAAGCGATTGGCGCGCTGGTGATTCTTGCCGTCGTGAATACGGCCTTTGCCTATCTCCTCTATTACTGGCTGATCGAGCATTCCGGGCCGACGAGCACTTCGCTCGTCACCTACATCAGTCCGGTCAGCGCCATCCTGCTCGGCGCGCTGGTCGAGCACGAGAGTTACGATTGGACGGCGTTCGTGGGATTCCTCGGGATCGTGGTCGGCGTATTACTCGTCAGCCGCGGCGCGCCGCGGGACGCACAGCCGCCGATCGGCGTCGAGGCCGAGTGAAAGCGGGTTGAACCATCCCACTCACTCGCGTTTCTCCTTTTCCTCCTCGATCAGCGCAACTAACGGTGTGGCATATAACGGGTGCGAGCTGACGATGGCCGAAACCTGGTAGGCGCGGCGCAGCCACTCGGGAGTGAGCACCCGCGCCGGCAGGTCACAGGCAATCAGGCGTCCTTCGGACAAGAGCGCCAGGCGGTCGGCATACTGCCCGGCGAGGTTGAGGTCGTGCAGGGCGGCCAGGACGATCAAGCCGGAACGCGCCAGTTCGCGCACCAGGCTCCAGATAGCGGTTTGGTGGCGCAGGTCGAGATGCGCCGTGGCCTCGTCCAGCAAGAGCACGCGCGGCCCCGCGTCCGCGGTCGCGCCATCGCTAATCTGCGCCAGCGCCCGCGCCATCAAGACGCGCTGCTGTTCACCCCCCGATAATTCCCCGATGCGCCGCTCGGCCAAAGCCTCGGTCGCCGTGCGCGCGAGCGCCTCGCGAACAATATCGTAATCGTGCTGGCGCTCCCCGCCTAATAGGGGGAGATGCGGCGTGCGGCCCATCAGCACCACTTCGCCCACGGTAAACGCTTCGGGCAGATGTGAGCTCTGGGGCACCACGGCGATTCGGCGCGCTCGCATCGCCGGGCTCAATCTTGTCAGATCGACGCCGTTCAGGTGGAGGCTGCCGCGCGTCGGCGCGAGCGTTCCGCTCACCACACGCAGCAGTGAAGACTTGCCGGCGCCGTTCGGTCCGATGAGGCCGACGATCTCGCCGGGATGCGCCTGCAGAGAGACGTCGTCCAGGATGACGCGCGCCCCGTACGCGGCGGCAAGATGTTCGATGAGCAGCATGATTAGAAAAAGGCCGCGTTCTTGGCGCGGCGCAAGAGATAGAGGAAAAAGGGCGCGCCGGCGAAGGCCGTCACAATACCGAGCGGCAGTTCTTGCGGCGCAATCACGGTGCGCGCCAGCAGGTCTGCCAGCATGAGAAATCCCGCGCCGCCCAGCGCCGCCAGCGGCACGAGCCGCCGGTGGTCCGGCCCGACGACCAGTCGCGCCGCGTGCGGCACGACCAGCCCCACAAACCCGATCAAGCCGCTAAAGGCGACGGCCGCCGCCGTCGTCAGTGTGGCTGCGATAATGATGATCAATTTGACCTGCCCCACGTTAATGCCGAGCTGCTGCGCCTGCTCTTCGTCAAAGAGCAAGAGATTCAGCGGGCGCGCATAGAGGTAGGTCAGAGCAAACCCGATCAAGGTAAAGGGCGTGACCGCGAGCACCGCATCCCACCCTTCGGCGCTATAGCCGCCGAGAAGAAACGCCATCACGCGCACGATCTGCGCGCCCTGTCCAAAAACCCGCAGCAGAATAAAGGTGGAGAGCGCCGTGGCGAGCGCGCCGACCGCAACCCCGGCCAGGATCAGGGTGGTCGTCGGCGTGGTGCGCCCAACGCGTCCCAACTCGTAAACCAACCCCACGGTGCCCAGCGCGCCGATAAACGCGGCGAGCGGAACCAGGAACGGGCTGGCGGCGAACGGGTACGCCGTGCGCAGCGCAAGCGCGATGACCGCGCCCAACCCGCCGCCCGCTGCGACGCCGATGAGATATGGATCGGCCAGCGGATTGCGGAACAGGCCCTGGTAGGCGGCGCCGGAAGTGGCCAGCGCCGAGCCGGTCAGCGCCACGAGCGCAACGCGCGGTAGGCGAATCTCCAGAAGAATGGCCTCGAACGTGCTTGGCCAATCTATTGGGATTGAAAGGAAGGCAAGACGGGAGAGCAGGATTTTCACCACGGTGATCGGTGGAATGAACACACTGCCGACGCCGATGCTGACAAGCGCAATGGCGAGGACGCCGAGGGCTGTCGCCGTCATCAACACGCGCGGCTGTCCGGCCCCGGCCCAGGCGGGCGCGTTGACCCGCGCCGACCTGTAACGGAAACCGAGCGCCGTGGCAATCTCTCCAAAACTCATCCCGTCCTCCTTACTACCTCACCCTGCGCATGTCATTTCGAACGCAGTGAGCCGATTAGGTCCCTTTGGGAAAATCTCGACTCCAAGAACCGAGATTTCTCGCGGCTCAAAGGCCGTCCTGTGGACAAAAGCGACTCGAAATGACAGTGGGTGCGTAAGGTGAGTTACTAATGACTGTTCAGCGGGCAACCACACGTTCGGTGGGCAACCACAAGGGTTGGCCCCTACTGGAACAATTCGGGATGGATCAGCCGGGCCGCCGCTTCGATTCCATCCACGACACGCGGCCCCGGCCGGCTGACCAGATTATCGTCAATGGGATAGACGTGCTTGCTCTTGATCGCATCGATTTTTTGCCAGCCCGGCCGCTGGAGCACCGAATCGATCGTAATGCCGTACGCAGCATCCGGCAAGATAATCACTTCCGGGTTCGCTGCGATGATCTGCTCGACGCTGACCTGGGGGAACGACGAACCGGCGCCGGCAAAAATGTTCGCGCCGCCGGCCATCGTAATGATATCGTTGGTAAAGGCGCCGGGGCCGACGGTGTACGGCTTGGTCGGATCCGTCGCATCCAGTTCCCAATAGACGCGGGGTTTCGTCTTGGCTGTCGCGACCTTGGTCTTGATGGCATTTACCCGTTGGGTCATCGAATCCGTGAGTTGCTTGGCCTGGTCCACGCGTCCGGTGACCTGGCCGGCGAGTGTGATATCGGCCAGGATGCTGTCAAAGGTCGTCTTTTCGATTCCCAGCACGACCACGGTGAGCTTGAGGTCCTCCAGTTTCTTGACAGCATCCGGCGAAGTGATCCCCGAGGCAAGAACGACATCGGGCTTGAGCGCGACGATCTGCTCGAAATTGTACTTGCCGTCGCTCCCGCCGATCTTGGGGAGGGCCTTGGTTTCGGCTGGATAATCGGAGAAATCGTCGACTCCGACGACGTTAGGCCCGGCGCCGAGCGCAAACAGGATCTCGGTATTGTTCGGGGCGAGCGAGATAATGCGCTGTGGAACGCCGTTCAGCGTGACTTTGCGCCCCGCGACATCGGTCAGGGTGAGGGCTGCCGGTGTGGCGGTGGCCGGCGCAGTCGTCGCCGTGGGTGCGACTGTGGGGGCGAGCGTCGGCGCGGTGGTCGGTAAAGCCGTCGGCGCGGTCGTGGGTACGGTCGTCGGCGCGGTCGTGGGTACGGTCGTCGGCGCTGCGGTAGGCGCCGCTGGCGCGCAGCCAATCGCCAGCAGTGTGAGAATGAACGCGAATGCCAGAAGGTATTGTTTGCGAAACATGGTAAACTCCATTTATGAGATATAGGGGAAAACGAAAAACCCTTTGCCGTTTCGGCAAAGGGGCTGGAGAATTAGCTTGTGTTGAACATTGCCCGGCCCCCTTTCACGCGAAGGTGCACAGAAGATTCAGTCGTGAGGCGGTTTTCTGGCTCGTTAGTCCAATCGCCATTCGGGCGACTGGTCGGATCGTCATGCAACAAACATGGCGACTATCCGACCGGCCGAAAAAGCAATCGACCGACTAACTTACAGTTGCGGGACAGCGCCGGACTTGACCGGACTTACCCAGACACTCACAACTCGTACGCCGACAATGCGTACTCTCGTGGAACCGATTATAGCATCTTTGACTCGAAAATCAAATTCCTTTAATATCCTATTCCATCGTTATGCAGAGAACTAGATTAACCCCGCGTTCATTCCATCTCGATTCTCTCTCGCGCACTGTCACCCGATTCCGGCGGCGGCGCGCGGTCATCGGGTTTGTGTCCATTCTGCTCTTCGCCGTGCTGGTTCTGGGCGTGGTCAACTCGCCGCTGGTGGATAGCGCACATGGCCTCGCGGTCCCGAACCCCCTCTCCTCGCAGACGTTGTTTGCGCGCCTGCTTCAGCCGTTTGCGGCCGAGGCGCAGGCGCGGCGATTGCAGCGCGCGCGCACCGACGCCGATTATGCGCATCGCGTCGACGCGGCGCTTGCCACGGGACGCGTGAATTTCCTCCTCTTTGGTTACGGCGAAACGTTCGAGCCCCCCTTTACCACGGCGATTATCGGGTCGTACACCATCGTCTCAGTCGATACCCAGACCGGCCAGGCAGACCTGATTTCGCTCACGCATGATGTGCGCGCACCCGAGATCGAGCGGGCGCTGGCGCAGCGCGGCCAGCAGGTCCACGCGGTCAAGATCGATCAGGCGTACAGCGTGGGCGGGTTCGATCTGATGCGCCGGACGGTGGAGGATGCGACCGGGCTGCCGATTGATTTTCAGATCAGCTTTAAGGATGTGGTGATCAAAGACCTGGTCGATTCAGTATTCGAGCAGGTCCCGGTCGAGGTGCCCGCCGATTTTGATACGGCGCCTTTTTACCTGGATGGACAGAAATATGACACCGCCCACATGACCCAGGGGGTGCAGCAGATGAACGGGACCCAGGTGATCCAGTTTATGAAGAGCCTCGAAGCGGGGGATTCCCAGGCGGTGCAGCGGAATGCGCGCAAAGAGCTCGTCCTGCGCGGGCTCCTCGCGGCGGCGACGGATCACTGCTCGGATCGCGGGTTCTGGCTGAAAATGTCCGGCTTGCTCGTTCGGCAGCAGTGGAGTGGGGATGTCGCCTATGACTTCGATCCGGCCGCGCTGCTCGTGGATAACATCGGCCAGCTCGGTTCCGGGTTCGGGGATCTGTTGCGCTACAAGACATGCACCGTCGGCGCGCCGCAGATTGCCCGGACGCAGTATATCGTGGATCCCGAATCGGGAGGGGATGGGGTACGCTGGGCCTCTTCCGATGCGACGGTTAATCCCATCGCCCGGCAGGATATCGATTCGGGCGTCTATCAAGCCGGGGGATTGGGCGTGGCGGTCCCGCTCAATGGCGATCCCTACGGCGATCTGGTCACCGGTTACTGGGGCTCGGTGCGCGCCCTCGTCAAGCAAACCTTATCGGAGAAATAACGTTCATGCGGGCAAACCTCTTTCTCTTTTTTGCCGTCATCCTTTGGGGAATCTGGGGGCTGGCGAACAAATATGCCGTTGACCGGGCGCATCCCTTTACGGTCCAGTGGATGTTTGCCGTGCCGTTGGCGCTTTCGATTCCCCTCTTTTACTGGCTCGGTGCTCAGAGCAGCCCGGCGACCAACCACGACCCCAATGCTTTTCTCTGGGCCTTTATTGCCGGCACGACCTCGCTCCTTGGGACAGTGCTCCTCTTTTTTGCCCTTCAGGACCGCCCCGCGTCAATCGCCACCGCCGTCACCTCGGTCTACCCTCTGGTTACGCTCCTGCTCGCGGTCCTGACGCGCACCGAGGGCCTGAGTCCGCCCCGGATTATCGGGATTGTGCTCATGGTCCTCGGTATGATTGTCCTGCAGTTCGGTTAGTTATGCGACCCTTGCCTGCGCCAGGTGTACCTGTTCGAACGCGTGATAGCCATCCGTACGCCCGCTAAAATAGCGCGCTTCTATGTCGCCCGGCGATAAATTCTCTACGAGCCTGAACCCCACCTGGGCAACATCGCTGGGGAGCGTGTCGGGCGCCAAGCCCGTTCTCATTGGTTCGCCTGCGTTCTTTAATATTTCCAGAACGCGTCGTGCGAGCTTGCCGGCGCGCTCCGGCACAAAGGCATCGGCGTCAAAATAGTCAAAGATGATGGAACTGCCGGCGGGCGCGATGCCAGCAATGGTATGCAGCGTTTGAAAGATTTCTTGATGGCTCAGGTAATAGGTGACGCCCAACCAACTGACAAAGCTCAGTTTCAGGGGATCGTAGGGCGAATTTTTCAGCGCCGCGACAAGGTCTTGTGTCAAGTCCGCCGGAATCCAATGCAACCCCGCTGGTTGCTCCAGCCCTAACGCGGCGAGGCGGCGTTGCTTGTCTGCCTGCATGAGCGGATGGTCGACTTCAAACACTTGTAGCTTGTTCATCAGCGTGGGCTTGCGAAACGCAAAAGTATCGAGCCCTGCCCCAAGAATCACATACTGCTCGACTCCCGCGGCAACCGCTTGCTCCAAACAGTCCTCGGTGTATCGCGAGCGGCAAAGTGTGATTGGCGCATTCTGGATTCGCATGACGCATGCCAGCGCACTCGCCTCGTCCGGGTACCGGGCTGCGAGCTCTGGGTCAAAAAACGGCAGGGCGGCGGCGAGATTCTTTGCAAAAAAGGCGCGCTCTTGCTCCGTGAACAACTGGGCAGCGATAAAGTCGTCAAAAATCTTGGGGTTGTCGTGCGTCGCGTGGTATGCCCGGGCGTACGCACTGACCAACGCAGTGAGGGAAACTCGGCGGTCTTGCATTCAATCCTCTAGTTCTTGCGCTCGCGGTACAGCTTGTGGTCCACGATGGCGGTCATTTTGGCCATATCGAGGTTGCCGCCGAGGAACCGGTTGAGCTCTTGAATATGTAGAGCGGGGTTTTCGAGCAGCTCGTTGTAATGGATGTACAGGACCTGAATATTCGGTTGCTGACCGAGCCATTTGGAGATTTGGGCCAGGTGGTTGTTAAAAAAGGCCGCCATCTGTTTGTCGCTCGTCTTGTCCTTTTGCTCACGGCGGGCGAGCATCACCTTTTGTGAGGCGAGGATTTCCTCCATGCGCCGGCGCATGAACACGATGTGGTACGAGTAGGTCGGGGGGAGCTTGGGGAGGAGCGCCGAAACCATTTTGACGACTTTACCCTGGGCATCCTCCAGCCAGGCCTGATCCGTCGCGATCTGCTTGACGCGTTCAAACTCGTAATAGCCTTTCGGGTTGTCCTCGTCGGGCCGGCGAATATCGTCCTTGAGCGCGGGGATGCCGCCGGCTTCGAGCATCTGCATCATCATCGAGGTGCCCGAGCGGGGCAGTCCGGATACGATCGTTACCACTTGTCCTGGCATTTTCTCTTTCCCTGGTTGGATTATTCCCACCCGCAGGTATCTGCCTGGGCGGGGGTTGTATTCTACAACTGGTTGCCCGATGTCGCAACATCAAAGAGCAATGTGTCGAGCCCCCGTACCAGCCCGGTCACCTTCACGACCTCGCGCGCCGCGAGGAGCGTCCCTGCGACATAGGGCTCGGCGCCAGGGCCGGAATCGTGCCGGATCGTGAGGCGTTCGTTCGGGAGGCCAAAGAGGGTCTCGAACGAGATGATATAGCCGGGGAGTCGAATCGAATGCACCTGCGTCCCCGCGATCGCCGCCCCGCGCGCTTCTTTCGGCCCATGGATTTTTTCGACAGGGATGGCGCGCTGATTTTCGCTGATTTTCGCCAGCTCCTCCGCCAGTTCGCGGGTGGTGCCGCTCGGCGCATCAATCTTGTTCGCATC